>DATCFW010000494.1:0-4739 GCA_036509295.1 Solirubrobacteraceae bacterium
GGCGGCGTTCTCGGCCAGGAAGCCATAGCCGGGGTGCACCGCCTGCGCCCCGGACTGCTCGATCACGTCGAGCAGCTTGGCGATGCTCAGGTAGCTCTCGCTCGCCGGGCCCGGGCCGAGCAGGTAGGCCTCGTCGGCGCGCTTGACGTGCAGGGCGTCGCGATCGAGTTCGGAGTAGACAGCCACCGTGGCGATCCCCAGCTCCTCGCACGCGCGTGCGATTCTCACCGCGATCTCGCCGCGGTTGGCGATCAGGACCTTCGAGAACATGCGGCGGGCACTTTACCGGGTGCGTAATCTTCAGGTCCTCGTGGACACCGCCGCCGCCTCTCCCCGCAAGCGCCATGCGCTCAAGCTATTCCAGGGCCTGCCGGCGCGCTATGACCAGATGGGCGCCGTGCTCAGCTTCGGCCAGGACCCGCGCTGGCGCCAGGCCATGGTGAATGCGGTCAACCCGCGCCCCGGTGAGCGGATTCTCGACGTCGCCACCGGCACCGGGATGGTCGCGTTCGCGCTGGCCCGACGAGGCGCCACCGTGACGGGCCTGGACCAGAGCGAGGCGATGCTGGGCGTCGCCACGGCCGACCGCCCGGCCGAGCTGGCCGACCGGATCTCGTTCGTCACCGGGGAGGCCGAGCGGCTCCCGTTCGGCGACGGCGAGTTCGATGCCCTCACGTTCACCTATCTGCTGCGGTATGTCGATGACCCGGCGGCGACGATGCGCGAGCTCGCCCGCGTGGTGAAACCCGGCGGCCGCATCGGGATGGTCGAGTTCGATGTGCCCCGACGGTCGCGGCTGCGGGCGCTGTGGCGGGTCCACACCACGATCGGGCTCCCGCTCCTCGGGCGCCTGGTCTCGACGGCGTGGTACGAGGTGGGCCGCTTTCTCGGTCCGAACATCGAGCAGTTTCACCGCGGCGAGCCCGACCTGGTCACCCTGTGGAACGCCGCCGGCATCCGCGAGGTGACCCAGCGGCGGATGAGCTTCGGGGCGGGGCTCGTCATGTGGGGGGTCGCAGACGGCCACCACCCGTAAGGCGCGGACGCAGGCGCAGGCCCAGCTCGATCGGCCGGCGTTCTACGCGCTGGCTCCCGGACGCTGGCGCGACCTGATCACGCTCCTGCACCCGCCGTACACGGCGTGGCATCTCAGCTACGTCGCGCTCGGCGCGGCGGCGGCGCCGATGCTGCACGCCAACCGGCTGGGGGCGGCCCTGGGCGCGTTCTTCCTGGCGGTCGGCGTCGCCGCCCACGCCCTCGACGAACTGGTCGACCGGCCGCTGCAGACCGCCCTCTCGCGCCGGGCACTCATCACCCTGGCCACCGTCGGCCTCGGCGGTGCGGTGGCCATCGGAGTGGTCGGGGCGGTGACAATCTCCGCGCTGCTCATCCCGCTGGTGGCGGTGGGAGCGTTCCTCGCCCTGGCCTACAACCTCGAGCTGGCCGGCGGCCGGTTCCACAACGACGCGTGGTTCGCGCTGGCGTGGGGCGGATTCCCGGCGTTCACCGGCTACTTCGTCAACTCGCTGCAGATCCGCCCGGAGGGACTGCTGGTGACGGCGGCGTGCTGCCTACTGAGCGCCGCCCAGCGCCGCCTCAGCACGCCCGCCCGGGAGCTGCGGCGCCAGACCGAAGCGGTGACGGGATCCCAGGAGCTGCGCACCGGCGAGACCCGTGAACTGAACGCGGCGCAGCTCGCCGAGCCGCTGGAGGGCGCGCTCCAGGCGCTGTGGCTCGCGCTCGTGCTGCTAGCGATCGGGCTCGTCGCCGTCCGGCTCTGACGACGGCCGGCACGTGGTGCGTGAGCCCTCAGCTGGCGGTGATGATCATCCCGCCGGCGACGGTGTCGTTGGTCGACTCGTCGATCAGGATGAAGCTGCCGGTGGTCCGGTTGCGCGAGTACGGATCGACGACCAGCGGAGCGCTCACGCGCAGGCGCACCCGGCCGATCTCGTTGAGGCCCAGCTGCGCGGCGGCGACGTGCTCGAGCGTGTTGATGTCCACCCGGTGCTCAATCTCCTCCACCACCGCCCGGGCGGTGCGAGTGGTGTGCTTGAGCGTGTAGCGCCCGCGGGCCTGGAGCGGCTGGTCGCTCATCCAGCAGATGTGCGCCTCGAGCTCCCGAGCGGTCACCGGCTGGTCCTCGGGCTCGACGATCATGTCGCCGCGGGAGATGTCGATCTGGTCGGCGAGGCGGAGCGCGACCGACATCGTCGGGAAGGCCGCTTCGATCTCGCCGTCAAAGGTGTCGATGGCGGCGATCGTCGTCCGGTGGCCACCGGGCAGCACGACGATCTCCGAGCCCGGGCACAGCACGCCGCCGGCCATCTGGCCGGCGTACCCCCGGTAATCGTGGTGATCGTCGCTCATCGGGCGGATCACCCACTGCACCGGGAAGCGGACGTCGGCGAGGTTGCGATCCTGGGCGATGACCACGTGCTCGAGGTGGTAGAGCAGCGGTGCGGCGCCGTACCACTGCATCGCGTCGGAGCGATCGACGACGTTGTCGCCGCGCAGCGCGGAGATCGGGATGAACGTGATGTCCGGGATCTGGAGCCGCGCCGACCAGTCGGTGACCTCTTCGAGGATCTTGTAGAAGACGTCCTCGTCGTAGCCGACCAGGTCCATCTTGTTGACGCACACGACGAGATGGGGAATCCGCAGCAGCGACGCGATGAACATGTGCCGGCGGGTCTGCTCCGAGACGCCCTTGCGCGCGTCGACCAGGACGAGCGAGACGTCGGCGGTGGACGCCCCGGTGACCATGTTGCGGGTGTACTGCTCGTGCCCGGGGGTGTCGGCGATGATGAACTTGCGCCGCGGGGTGGCGAAGTACCGGTAGGCGACGTCGATGGTGATCCCCTGCTCGCGCTCGGCGCGCAGGCCGTCGGTGAGCAGCGCCAGGTTCACGTAGCCGTCACCGCGGCGCTCGGAGGTCTGAACGACGTGCTCCATCTGATCCTCGAAGATCGACTTGGAGTCGTGCAGCAGGCGGCCGATGAGCGTGCTCTTGCCGTCATCGACCGAGCCGGCGGTGGCGATCCGCAGCAGCTCCGTGTTGCGCCGCTGCACCGCGTACACATTGCCCACGTCGGTCCCATCAGTCGCGTCGGCCACGGGGTGTGAGCCGTTGAGCTCGATCTCAGAAATAGCCTTCACGCTTACGGTCCTCCATCGCGGCTTCGGTGACGCGGTCATCGGCGCGGGTCTCGCCCCGCTCGGTGATGCGGGTGGCGGCGATCTCGGTGACCACCTCGTCGAGCGTGGTGGCGCGGGAGCGCACCGCGCCGGTGCAGGTCATGTCCCCGACGGTCCGGTAGCGGACCGACTCGGCGAACGGCTCCTCGCCGTCGATCATCTCCATGAACTCGTTGGCGGCGTAGAGCATCCCGTCACGGGCGAACACCTCGCGCTCGTGCGAGAAGTAGATCGACGGGATCTCCAATCCCTCGGACCCGATGTACTGCCACACGTCGAGCTCGGTCCAGTTGGAGATCGGGAACACGCGGACGTGCTCCCCCTTGCGGATGCGCGCGTTGTAGATGGACCACAGCTCGGGGCGCTGGGCCTTGGGATCCCACTGCCCGAAATCGTCGCGGAAGCTGAACACCCGCTCCTTGGCGCGGGCGCGCTCCTCGTCGCGCCGGGCGCCGCCGAACGCGGCGTCGAAGCCGTGCTCCTCGATGGCGTCGAGCAGCGTCGTCGTCTGCAGCCGGTTGCGCGAGGCGCGCGGCCCGGTCTCCTCGACGACGCGGCCGGCGTCGATCGAGTCCTGCACCGACGCGACGATCAGCCGCTCGCCGAGACTGTCGACGATCCGGTCGCGGAACGCGATGACCTCGGAAAAGTTGTGGCCGGTGTCGACGTGCATGATCGGGAACGGGAACTTCCCGGGCGCGAACGCCTTCTCGGCGAGGCGCAGCAGCACGATCGAGTCCTTGCCGCCGCTGAACAGCAGCACGGGACGCTCGAACTCGGCGGCCACCTCGCGGAAGATGTGGATCGACTCGGCCTCGAGGCTCTGCAGGTGCGACAGCTCGTAGTGGACGGGATTCATCAGGCGAGGGGCGCCGCGGGCTGGACGTGGATCCCGCACTCGGTCTTGTCCTGGCCGGCCCAGCGACCGTCGCGGCCCGAGCCGGGCTGGGTGCACGGCGCGCAGCCGATCGAGGAGTACCCGGCGTCGTGAAGCGGGTGGTAGGGCAGCTCGTGCTCGAAGATGTAGCGCCAGACGTCCTTCTCGGTCCAGTCGGCGAGCGGGTTGAGCTTGAAGATGCCGCGGCGCTCGTCGCGCTCGAGCTTGGGCGCGGCCGCGCGGGTCGGCGCCTGCTCGCGACGGATGCCGGTGATCCAGGCGTCGACGTTTGACAGGGCGCTCTCCAGCGCCGTCACCTTGGCCGCCCCACAGCAGTGCTCCGCCGTCCACGGGTCGCCGGAACTGGTGGCGTCGAGCACGGTGATCGGCACCGCAAAGCGCTCCTCAAAGCGCTTCCAGGTGGCCAGCGTCTCCGGGAACAGGACCCCGGTGTCGATCGTGAACGCCCGGACCGGCTCAACGCCGGCGAGGTCGACCTGCGACAGCATGTGGAAGAGCACCGACTCCTCCTTCTGAAACGAGCAAGCCAGTGTCAGGCGCGGCTGGAACTGCCGGACCCCGTAGGCCAGCACCTCCGGCGCGGTCGCAGCCTCCAGGTCGGGAACGGTGGCGCTCACACCGCACACTCACCCTCGCCGCGCTG
>DATCFW010000495.1:0-4045 GCA_036509295.1 Solirubrobacteraceae bacterium
CGACCGAGAACGCGCAGTCGACGCCGTCCAGGAGCGACTGCGCCAGCAGCCCGGCGCCCATCCGGCCGCTCTCCTCACAGCAGGTGAACGCGGCGTGCACCGTGGGACGAGTCGCCTCGGGCATGCCCGTGAGCGCCGCACACAGACGCATGACCGCGGCCACCGCGGCCTTGTTGTCGGCGCCCAGGATCGTGTCCCCGCCCGAGCGGATGACGCCCTCCGCGTCGACGCGCGGCGACACTGCGGGCGTACCCGATTCCACCGTGTCCATGTGGGCCACGAACAGGTATGCCGGCCCGTCGGGTGCGCCCGGCACGGTCGCGATCAGGTTGCCGGCATTCGATCCGTTGGTCGCTCCCGCGTCGTCGAAGTCAGCGCGCACGGCATGATGCGCCAGCCACTCACGGATGAGCTCGGCGAGCGCCCGCTCGCGCCGGCTCGGCGACGGGATCGCCACCAGCTCGAGGAACAGCTCGGTGATCGGGGCGTCGGGGCTGAGCGGCACGGCGGGCAGGTTACGCCCGCGCGGGCCGCTACGTGGCCACCGGCACGGCGGCGAGCTCTCCGGTCAGCCGATGACGCGGACCGGCTCGCCGGCGATGAACGCCACGATGTCCTGCACCACCTGCCCGTACATGTTGCGCATCCCCGGTTCCGAGACGTAGCCCAGATGCGGCAGCAGCACGACGTTCTGAAGCTCGGTGAACGGATGGCCGGCCGGCAGCGGCTCCTCGTCGTACACGTCGAGGCCGGCCGCCGCGATCGTGCCGTCCCGCAGCGCCGCCAGCAGCGCCGCCTCGTCGACGATCGGTCCGCGCGACGTGTTGATCAGCGCCGCCGTCGGCTTCATCCGCGCCAGCTCGGCCCCGCCGAACAGTCCGCGGGTGCGCTCGCTGAGCACGAGGTGGATCGAGACGAAGTCGGCGGCGGCGAGAAGCTCATCCTGGGATACGCGCCGAGCCCCGGCCGACGCCGCCCGCTCGTCGGTGAGGTTCTGGCTCCACGCGATCACGTCCATCCCGAACGCCCGGGCCGGCCCGGCCATCGCGGCGCCCAGGTTGCCGAGGCCTGCCAGGCCGAGCGTGGCACCGGCGAGATTGACCGGGAGCCCGAGCTGCCACGATCCCGACCGCAGCGCCCGGTCCTCCGTCACGACCCGCTTGGCCACCGCCAGAATGAGCGCCCAGGCGACCTCGGCGGTGCTCGGGACTCCGGCTGTCGCCGCGCCGGCCATCCCGGCGGTCCCGCACACGGTCACACCGCGCTCGTTGAGGTAGGCGATGTCGACCGCGGCGTTGCGCATACCGGTGGTGACCAGCAGCCGCAGCCGCGGTAGCTGCTCGAGCACGTCGCGTCCGAACCGGGTGCGCTCGCGCATCAGCACGAGCACCTCGAAGTCGGCCAACGCCGCCGGCAGCTGCGCCGGACCGATCGGCTCGGAGAAGAACGCGACCTCGGCGTCGGCGCCGAGGTGGTCCCAGTCGGCGTAGCCGGGCGCGCGGCGCTGGTAGTCATCGAGGACGGCGACGCGGATCACACCGTGCAGTCTTCCAGCCTGGCGTCGGCGGAGCGGTTACGTTAGGAGTTGATGAGGAAATCGGCTTTGGCCCCGTCGGCCATTGTCACAACTCGCGTTCGGGGGCAGTCTTGCAGTGCCGGGGTCGACGTGGGCTCGGCCGACGACACACGAGTGCGAGGAGGGAAGCTTTGCCTCGAGAGTGCAACATCCTGGTGGTAGCAAACCGCACCGCCCTGTCGGCGGGACTGGACGAGGCGCTGCGCGCCCGACTCGCGGAGGGCCCGGCCACGTTCACGCTGATCGTTCCGCTGGGCCGGGTCCCGGACCGTCGCCAGCAGGCCGAGACGCTGGCCGCAGGTCTGCGCGATGCCGGCTTCGACGTCACCCGGGCGATCGCCGGCGATGCGGATCCGCTGCGAGCGGTCCTGGAGATCTACAGCCCGGCCGAGTACGACGAGATCATCGTCTCCACGCTGCCGGCGTGGAAGTCGCGCTGGATGAAGTCCGGGCTGCCCCAGCGCATCGAGCGTCACACCGGTGCGCTGGTCCGCCATGTCGAGGCTCGCGCACACCACCGCGAGTCGGCTCCGCTGGCCGCCGACTACTGATATGGAGGGGCGCGTTGTCAAGAGGGCACGCCGAATTTCCCTCGCCGCGTCCGGTGGGTTGTTGACTGGTTGCTCGCGTGGGGAGGCGCCGGGCCCGGCTGGCGACGTCGGTCAGTCTGATATGCGGGGGTTGGCACCCCAGGTCACTGTTCCGTCGCCGGCGAGCGCTTGTCTAGGAGCGGGCGTGGCCCCGAAGGGGGCTGCCCATAGTAGAACCGCGCATGCCGGCCGACTGCGTGTGGACCCGGCGCCTTCCCACGCGAGCGGGAGGGCTGTCAGTCGGTGCTTATGGGGCGGTGGCGGCGGCCCACATGAAGCAGGCGAGCTCGCGGGCGCAGGCGACGTTGACGACATTGGGGGGTTTGCGGTGAGCGCGCAGCCGGCGGTGCACACGATGCAGACGGTGCTGGGCACGCCAGGCGATCTGCAATACATGGTCAGGCACGTCTTGGTGGCGGCGGGAGAGGGTGGCGCCGATCCGTGGCGCGCGGGTGTAGTGCCAGGCGGCCTCGACGAGGATCCGCCGGGCGTAGCGCGAGCCGGTCTTGGTGATCGGCCCGTGGGTGTCGGTCTCACCGGACTGCTGGCGGGATGGCACCAGGCCCAGCCAGGATCCCAGCTGGGTGGCGCGCGGGAAGCGATGAAAGTCGCCGACCTCGAGGACGATCACCAGCGCCGACAGGGTGTCGATCCCGCGAAACGCGCGCAGCCGACTGACGATCGGCCAGAACTCCTCCTCGCGAGCGACGTGCGAGAGGCGCTCATCGAGCTGCTCGCGACGAGCCTCCAGCCCCTCACAAGCGGCGATCGCGTCCAGGTACGCCAGCTCGGTGTTGACCTGCTCGAAGGCCTGGGCGCCCAGCCACCGGCGGTGCGCCAGCGTCCACGTGCTCTGATCCCAGACCCGACCATGTCGCAGCAGCAGCTTGGAGAGTCGATGGCGGCAGCGCATCAGATCGCCACGGACCTGCTCTCGGGCCCGAGCCAGGTCCCGCGCGGCCTCAGCACTCGGGGTCGGGATCGTGATCGGGGTCAGCGCTCCGGCCATCAGCTGCCTGAGCAGATGCAACGTGTCCTTGCTGTCGCTCTTGACCTTCTCGCCGCTGGCGCGCGGGGTCTTGCTCGGCGCGATCACATCGCACAGCACCCCCGCCCCCCTCGCTGCCCGATACAGCCCATAGCCGGTGGGGCCGGCCTCATAGCAAGCACGGACCGGCGCTGGCAACTCGCTGAGCCACTCCACCACTGGGTCAGGGGACCCGGACTTAAACACGCGACGAGACAACTCGCCGCTGATCACATCAAACGACGCAGCATGAATCGAACGCGCGTGGACATCCATCGCCGCCCATGTCATCGTTCCGGTCACGGCCGGACCTCCTTCGTATGGGGTCAGCCGGAGCCACTCTCCGGCCAGACAAACCCCCGCAAATGCGATGAGGTCCGGCCTTCAACGTCCCGGCGACTGATCCTCCATAGTGTCTAGAGCTGGGGCTCGCCATGGGAGAGGTTTGCGAAAGGCCGGGCAGTCATGGAAAAGGAACCTCCTAACCGGCTCGTACCCGCCGCGCCGGAGTTGCCAGAAGGGCGCTCCTCGCTTCGTCGCCATAGGCATCGCCAGCTGGGGGCGCGTCGGGACGATCGCTCTCGAGGAATGCGATCGTCGCGCCGTCAGCCTGGCTCCGCCGAACCGGGCGGTCGGGATTAGCCAGGATCGAGCAAGCACCGACTCCTCCTTCCGCGGAAGAGCAGGACTTCCATCGGGTCACGCACAGGCCGCTGGGCTCGGCGAGTCGGCCGGTTTCGCAAGTGGCGAGGAGCGGGAGCGCCGGTGTGCGGTGGGTCGGTACTGCTTTCGTGTCAGCACGTGCGCGTGGCGATAACAGGCACGCTGCGTGCGGGCTTATTCTCGTCGGCG
>DATCFW010000496.1:0-4565 GCA_036509295.1 Solirubrobacteraceae bacterium
CCGCACGCGCCCCAGCAGCTCCTGTTCCCTATTCCACGCCTCCTGGCGCCCCTGCTCGAAGCGGCGCTCGCCGGCGCCCGGCTCGAAGTTCTTGATGTTGCCGAGGATCATCGGCACGAGCGTGGTGGGTCGTTCGCTCCACCGCGGCGTCGTGATGTCGATCTCCCCGACGCAGCGCATCCCGTACTTGTCGAGGTAGGCGCGGATGGCATCTCGCGCTTCTCGTCCGCCCGCGAGCGTGGCCAGCTCATCCAGGAAGTTCTCGTCCTCGACGTGTTGCAGGAAAGCCACCACTTCCGGATGCGGGCGGATCACGTCCGCGACGTCCAGCAGCGCCAGTCCCATCTCCGACGTGACGTTGTGGGGGACCGACTGTGTGAGCGCGTCGGCCGCGTTCTTCTCGCCCAGCCACTCCTGCAAGTGCTCGTTGAGCCACCCCGCCGCTTCCATCGCCGTCATGAACACCTGATGGCTTCGCGGATCGAACAGGATCCGCTGCAGCTCCTGGATGTCCGCCAGGATGAAGTCGAACAGCGCCTTCCCCGACTTCGTCTCGATGTCGCGCTTCAGCGCAGCGACGGACGCTTCGCTGCGCTCGATCAGCTCGGTGACGATGGCCGGGTCGGTCTCGCTCGGGGCTGGTGCGCCGCGTGCTGTCGGCCCGCTGGGAGCCTCGTCCGGGATCGTCGGGATGAAGTCGCCGCGGTCGACGATCGTGCGCAGCGCGTCCCCGGTCAGCGGGTCGGATCCCCCCAGGCCTTCCAGGAGGGCTCCCCGCCTCGCGGGCGAAGCCAGATCCTGGACGACGTCGACGAACAGCCTCCCGCCGGCGTGGTACATCGGCCGGAAGGCCGTCAGCTGCCACACGGAGAGGCCCAGGGGCTTGATCGGGTCGGTCATCATCTGCTGATGACCGACCGAGACGTAGACGTGGTTGGCTCGGTCGCCGACCTCCGGGATGGGGAACAGCGTGGTAATCGGCCGGCTCTGGACGATCTGGAAGCCATCATCGACCAGGCACCACTCGATGTCCTGGGGCCGGCCGAAGTGGGCTTCGATCCGCCGGCCCAGCTGCACGAGCTGCACGACCTGCGCATCCGTCAGCGCTGGCTGCTCGTGCCGCTCCGGGTCGATCAACTGTTCCTGCGTCCCGCCGGCCGGCAGGGCGTGGATGGCGAGCTGCTTGGTGGCCACCGCCTTGGTGACAATCTCGCCGTCGCGCACCTGGAAGACATCCGCGTTTACCAAGCCTGAGACCAGGGCCTCGCCGAGGCCGAAGCTGGCCTCCACCGAAGCGACTCTCCGGTTCGAGGTGACGGGGTCGGCCGTGAACAGGATCCCGGCCGCCCGGGGCAAGACCATCTGCTGCACGACCACAGCCATGTGGACCTTTCGGTGGTCAAAGCCGTTCCGCAGGCGGTAGGTCACGGCCCGCTCGGTGAAAAGCGACGCCCAGCACCGGCTGATGTGCTGGAGGATCGCTGCCGGGCCCGAAACGTTCAGGTACGTGTCGTGCTGGCCCGCGAACGATGCGGTCGGCAAGTCCTCCGCCGTCGCGCTCGATCGGACGGCGTAAGCCGCTTGCTCGCCGAGCCGGGCGAGCGGGCGCGTGATCGCCGACGCCAGATCCTCCGGGATGGCGATCCCTTCGAGGGCCTGACTGACGTCCCCACTGAGCGCGCGTATCGCCTCCCGATTGTCCGGCTTCAGACGCGACAGCCGATCGAGCCGATCGTCGATCGACGGCACCTCCGCCAGGATCCGCTGGAAGGCGTCCGTCGTCACGCAAAAGCCAGCCGGCACGCGGATGCCTTCGATCCACGAAACTTCCCCCAGGAGCGCGCCCTTCCCGCCAACGACCGCAACCTGAGTCTGGTCGACCTCCTGGAAATCCAACACGTAGCAGCCCATCCGCTCCCCTCCTCGGAGTTGACCGGGTCAACTCCACTCGTTGTTTCGTTCCAGCGTGCGGCGTGCGATTATGCGGCACGAATCAGGGCCTCATGAGAGCCCTTTGGCTGGTATAAATTGGAGGTGGAGGTGGAGGTGTACCGCGGCGGCAACGTCACCCGCGCGCGGACGCATGACACCGCGGCTGGGGCCGCGATATGCCGCGCCCGAGGGCCGCAGCAGTCGACCTCTCCGTCTGGGCGCTACACAGTCGGCCTGACCAGATCGACGTTCACGGCTGTAGAGGTCGAGTAGGACGCCGCCTGATCAGGCGATGCGTTTGATCTCTGCGGCGACGGTCTGCGCGAACGCCTCCGGGCGCGAGAGAAAGGGGTGGTGCCCGGCATGGAACTCGACGAGTCGAACGCCCTCTTTGATGCGTTGACGCTGCACCGGAGCGGGGGTGGCGAGATCCTCCGTGCACACGACGTACGTCGCGGGCTTCTGCTGCCAGGCGATCTGGCGGGGTGCCTGCGTGAAGGGCGTGACGGACTGACGCGTGAGACGGGCGAGCGCCTGTTCGGTCGTGACTTGGTCGCAATCCTGGAGGAAAAACTCGCGGATGAGGTCGGAGTGCACACCGACGGTGCCGTCGTCGCCTGGCATTAGCCAGGGGGCCGGCGCTGAGCCGATGAGATCGGCCTGGGACTGCCCGGCTTCGGGCATGACCGAGGTGACGTAGAGCAACTGGGTGACGCGGTCATCGGCGCCGGCCTCGGTGATGACCACCCCGCCGTATGAGTGGCCGCAGAGGATGACCGGGCCGTCGGCCTCGGCGATCGCGCGGCGACACGCGTCGACGTCGGCGTAGAGGTCGCCAAGCCCGTCGCCGGTCTCACCGCAACTGGGCAGCGGCACCGCAACGCTGGCGACTCCGTGGTCGGCCAATGGCGCGGTCATCTGACTCCACCACCAAGCCGCGTCGCGCACACAGGCGCCGTGAACAAAGATCAATGTAGGCATGCAACCAACCCTAGCGCAACTCGTAGGTTGCGCGATGCTGAGACTGCTGCTCCAGCGGACGGCGGCCGCTCTCCGCTGAAGACAGCACCGTGGATCCACCAGTCCAGCGTCCGCACCGCGCCGCAGACCTCGGCGCCGCGCTGGCCTCGGCTCGGCACGAGACCGAGAGCTTGGCTCACGTGACGTTCAACTACGCATTGCTCAACCGGGACGAGACAGAGCAGCCGGAACGCGCCGTTAGCGGCTCAAGGCGTCGAGCACTTGGTCGACATCATCGTCGCTGTTGTAGACATGCCACGCGGTCCGCAGTCGCCCCCCTCGCACGGCGGCGATGATCCCGGCACGTTGAAGTAGCTCCGCGGCGCCTGGAAGCTCCACGCTGACGATCGCGCTGTTGCTTGGCCCAAGACCGATGCCGGCGCGGAACCGGTTGGCCAGCGCGAGGTTGTGATCGTGGATCGCGTTCACGCCGATCTGCTCCAGAACCTCGAGCGCCGGCGCTGTTCCCACCCACGAAAACCATGCCGGGGAGAGGTCGAATCTCCGCGCACTTGACGCCAGGCGCAACGGCGGTCCGAAGTAGCTCGCGTGGACGTCGTCACCGGCGTACCAGCCTGCGCTGTGCGGCACGGCCCGCTCCAGCAGTCGATCAGAGATCGCTGCGAACGCGCTACCGCGTGGGGACATCAACCACTTGTACGCGCCACACACAACCGCGTCGCAGCGCCCCGCCGACAGCGGCAGCCAGCCAAGAGCCTGGGTCGCATCGCACAGCGTGAGCGCGCCGACGCTCTCAGCCGCGGCAAGAATGCCGTCCAGGTCGGCGACCTCGCCGGTGCTCATCTGCACGGCGCTGAATGCGACCGCCTCGACCCCGTCGGCGATGGCGTCGACCAGCCGGTCCACCGCAACGGTGCGGACATCCAGCCGCTGCTGCACCAGAAGTGGGAACAGTATGGACGTGAACTCGACCTCGGGAACGGCCACCCGCGCGCCGACCGGCAGCGCGGTGACGAGCGAGCCGACCAACTCAGAGACCGTCGAGCCGACAGCGACTCGTGCCACATCGACACCGACGAGTCGTGCGAACGTGGCGCGGGCAGCCTCGGTGCTCTCCCCCCAAACCTCCCAGCTCGTTCGGCCAGCCTGCCAATCACCCAACGCCGACTGCAGCGCCTCCCATGCCGGCCGAGGTGGCAGCCCGTAGCTGGCCGTGTTGCAGTACACGCCAGCCGGCTCCCACAACTCCTGGGCCTGCGAGATCCTCACCTCGCCATTCCACCACGTCCACCTCGTCGGCGCTCAGCAGCGCCTCGCGGCCGCGACCTGAGATGCCTCCGCCACCGCTGCGCGCGCGCCCGACCTTCGCGGCGTGAGCTGACCGCTCGGACGCCAGCGAGCACTTCGTGAGCAATCAGCGCACCATCGCCATGTCGTGCTGGACACGGATCGAGTTGAGCACGATCACCCCGTCGTTGTAGCCGGCCGCGACGCAGAGGTGGGTCGTCGGACAGGTGAGGAACTCGAGCGTCGAGCCAGAGAGCGTCCGCACCTGGGCAGCTGGGTTCGGCGTGCGCGGGCTGAGGGTGATCACGCCGAGGCCGGCACCCTTGGTGCCAGGGGAGGCAAGCGCGCTGCACTGGGTCGCACTT
>DATCFW010000497.1:0-5384 GCA_036509295.1 Solirubrobacteraceae bacterium
TGTGCTGCACCGGCGCCGAGGCGCTGTACGCCGACCGCGGCCACTTCGGCTCCACCCCGATTCGCATGACCTGGTTCGCGGTCGTCTTCCCCGCGGTGATGCTCTCCTACCTCGGCCAGGCGGCGTTCATCCTGGGCCACCCGGCGAGCGTCGACAAGGCCTCGTTCAATCCCTTCTTCCAGGTCATGCCGCACAGCCTGCTGGTGCCGATGGTGGTGCTCGCCACCGCGGCCACGATCATCGCCTCCCAGGCGGCGCTCACCGGCTCATTCTCAGTGGCCAAGCAGGCGATCCAGCTCGGCTTCCTGCCGCGGCTGCGGGTCGTCCACACTTCCAACCTCGAGGGCCAGATCTACGTGCCGATGGTCAACTGGCTGTTGTGCCTCGGCGTGGCGGCGCTCGTGCTCGTGTTCCGCAGCTCGAACCGGCTGGGCGACATCTACGGGGTCGCCGTCACCGGCACGTTCGTCCTCAACACGATCCTGTTCATCGCCGTCGCCCGCTCGCTGTGGCACACGCCGAAATGGCGGCTGGCCATCCTCGGCACGCTGTTCCTCACCGTCGAGGTGGCCTTCTTCACCTCCAACATGGCCAAGATCGCCGACGGCGCGTACCTCTCGCTGGCGGTGGGCTTGGTAATCGCGTTCGTGATGATCACGTGGCGCAAGGGCCGCGACATCGTCACCGACAACCGCAACGTGGCCGAGGGGTCGCTCGCGGAGTTCCTCGGGGATCTCCGGTCGGCGACGCCCCCGATCCTCCGGCTCCCCGGCACTGCGATCTACCTCAGCCCCGGCAAGACGACGACGCCGCTGGCATTGCGGACCCTGGTCGAGCACAACCACGCGGTCCACGACAAGGTTGTGATCGTGTCGATGGAACCGGTCAGCATCCCGCGGGTCGATCGCGGGGATCGCTTCGCCTCCGAGCTCGTCGGCGCGGGCCTGTTCAAGGTCACCCACGTGACGGTCCGGGTCGGCTATCGGGACAAGTGGAGCCTGCCCGACGCCCTGGTGCTCGCCCGCAAGCAGGGTTTCCTGGACCGCAACCTCGACCTCGAGCACGCCTCCTACTTCGTCTCGCGGATGACGATCGTGCCCAACGCGGACCCCGGGATGGCCGGCTGGCGCAAGCGCATGTTCGTCGCCATGGCGCGCAACGCCGCCAGCCCGGTCGAGCACTTCGGCCTGCCGAGCGAACGCACGGCGATGACGAACTCAGAGGTCGCGATCTAGCCGGGCCCGGAGCCTCACCCCGTCGCGCTGTTTGCCTGCTCACGGCTCAGGCTGGAGTTTGTGCGCGCCGCGCGCAACAATTGGTCGCGAGCAAGGCGACCCCACCGGAGGCCCGATGAGCAGCGATTACGTCCTCGCCCACGGCACCCACGCCAGCCCGCAGGATGGGCGCTGCGCGATGGAGTGGGTGAGCTACCTGGCCGGCGAGCCGCATACCGACGAGCCGGTGTGCGTCAGCCCGGTGCTGCGGGCGATGTGCATTGCGCTGAACGACGGCCTCGACCTCGCGCCGCGCCAGCGCCTGCGCTCCTATCTGACCCGCACCATCGGAACCGCGCACGACGGATTGGACGAGCAGCGTGGCTGGATGGCGATGGACTGGCTGACCCGCGTCTACACCCCGGCCTGGCTGCACCTGGGCGGCCTGCGCGAGCCCGCTGATGCCTTGATCACCCTGCCGGCGATCACCGACGGGCGCGGCCTGCGCCACGCGCTGCCGCTGCTCGAGGCCGCCCGCCGTGAGGCGCGCGGCGCCCGGGCTCGCGCGTTCGGCATCGCCCTGCCCACGGGCTGGGCGGCGGCCGTGGCCGGTCGCGAGGCCGCGTGGTCGTGTGCCGGCGCCGCCGCCTGGGCCGCGGCCCGCCTCGGAGTCGGCGACATCGCCGGGGACCGGGCGCGCGCGGCGGCAAGAGCCGCCGCCGGAGACGCCGCCGCGGTCGCGATCCGCGAGTCCCGGGATGACGTGGCTCGTGCCGGGGTACGGGAGGCCGCCCGCGCGGTGCTGGCGCCGGCCCTCGAAACGCTGTCGGACTCCGCGCTGTCGCTGCTGGATCGGATGCTGCCGACCGAGCTGCTGGCCATGCCGGAGCCGGCCGCGCCGCGCCCCCGGTCACTCGCGCTGGCCTAACCCGACACCGGGGGCCCGCGCCGGCGCGGGCCTTCACAACATCTTGATGGGTGTCGGTCGTTCCTGCACGCATCCTTGATATCGCGGGTTCCAAGATGACGGCATGGATTTCATCGCCGTCCTTCTCGGAGTTCTCATGTTCGCCATGCTGCTGGCGCTCGTCGCGGGGATTGACCGCATATGAGCGGCGCGGACCTCTTCGGGCTGATCGTCTCCGCGATCGTCTGTCTCTATCTCCTGTACGCGCTGCTGCGCGGAGAGAAGTTCTAGGCCGTCATGACGTTCACCGGCTGGCTCACCATCGTCCTCTTCGGCGGGATCCTCACCGCACTCGCGATCCCGCTCGGTTCGTACCTGGCCGCGGTCTACACCGGGGAGCACACATTCCTCGATCGCGTCCTGGGCGTGCCGGAGCGCTTCCTGTACCGGATCATGCGGGTCGATCAAACCAGTCCCGCCCACCCCCAGGACTGGAAGGCGTACGCCAAGAGCCTGATCATCTTCTCGCTCGCCGGCTGGCTTGTCCTGTATTTCATCCTGCGCACGCAGGGGCTGTGGAGCTTCACCGGACTCAACCCGCAGGGCTTCCATTCGGCCCCGTGGAACGTCACGTTCAACACGACGTCGTCGTTTTTGACGAACACGAACTGGCAGTACTACGGCGGCGAGACGACGATGAGCTACTTCAGCCAGATGGCTGGGCTCACCGTTCAGAACTTCCTGTCAGCGGGCGTGGGCATCGTCGTCGTGGTCGCGCTGATCCGCGGGATCATCGCTCGCAGCGGCAAGAGCCTGGGCAACTTCTGGCACGACATCGTGCGGACGGTTCTGTACGTGCTGCTGCCACTCGCCATCGTCGTCGCATTGGTGCTCGTCTCCCAGGGCGTGATCGCAAACGTCAGCTCGTACGTGACCGTCCACGGGATCACCGGACTGACACAGGTCATCGGCATGGGTCCGGTTGCCTCCCAGGAGGCGATCAAGCTGCTCGGCACCAACGGCGGCGGCTTCTTCAACGTCAACTCGGCTCACCCGTTCGAGAACCCCACCGGATTCAGCAACTTCGTCGAGATGCTGTCGGTGCTGATCATCCCGGCGGCGCTGGTGTTCGCGTACGGCAAGATGGTCGGCAGCCGCCGCCAGGGGTACGCGATCTACTCGACGATGATGGTCATGTTCCTCGGCGCCGTGATCGTCGCCTACATCGCCGAGGCCCACGGCTCTCCCGCCCAGCACGCCGCCGGACTGCACACCAGTGTCATCGCCGGCTCGACCGGTGGCAATCTCGAGGGCAAGGAGCAGCGCTTCGGCATCGCCGGCTCGGCACTGTTTGACGTCATCACCACAGTGACGTCGTGTGGCGCGGTCAACAGCGCGATCGAGTCCTTCACGGGGATCGGCGGCGCGATCCCGTTCGCCAACCTGTCAGCCAGCGAGGTCATCTTCGGCGGCGTTGGCACCGGCCTGTACTCGATCCTGCTCTATGTCCTGCTGGCGGTGTTCCTTGGTGGGCTGATGGTCGGCCGAACCCCCGAGTACCTCGGCAAGAAGATCGAAGCCCGGGAGATCAAGCTCGTGTCGCTCGGGATCCTCATCACCCCGCTGGCGGCGCTGTTCTCAACCGCCCTGGCCACCGCGTCGAGCGCCGGGCGCGCGTCGATCGACACGGCGGTCGCCCACGGGCCTCAAGCCTTCTCCGAGACCTTCTATGCCTATCTGTCCCAAGCCAACAACAACGGGTCGGCGTTGGCCGGCTACACCGGCTTGATCGCACCCAACGCCGGCAATCTCGGCGCCCACGGCGTCACCTTCGCCGACCTGCTCGGCGGCTTGACGATGCTGTTCGCCCGCTATGTGCCGATCCTGTTCGTGCTGGCGGTCGCCGGCTCGCTCGCCGGTAAGCGCGTCAGTCCGGCCGGGCTAGGGACGATGCGCACCGATAACCCCACGTTCGTGGTGCTGCTGATCGGCGTGATCATCCTCGTCGGCGCGCTGACCTTCTTCCCCGCCCTGCTCCTCGGTCCGATCGTGCAGGGCCTGACCGGACACCTCTACTAATGGCACTCAAAAGAGACATCATCACCTCCGCAATCGGGATCCTCGTGCTCACGCTGCTGTGCGGGATCCTGTTTCCGCTCGTCATCACCGGTATCAGCCAGGTGGCGTTCCCCGGCAACGCCAACGGCCAACAGATCCATGTCGGCGGCAAGCTCGTCGGCTCGGAGCTCATCGGCCAGAACTTCGGTGACGTCGTCGTCAACAGGAAGACCGGCAAGGCGGAGACCGTGAATGGCAATCCGGTCACCACCCCCGACCCTCGGTACTTCCAGACGCGCCCGTCGGGGACCACGCCGGCCGACAACGCCGCCGGCTCGGCGTTTGCCAACTACGGCCCGAACAGCACGGTGACCGAGCAGGCGATCGCGTCCAACATCAAGGCCTACGTCCAGCTCAACGGCCCGTACTACCCCGGCGGATTGACCGCCGGGAAGGTTCCGGTCGATGGCGCCGACACTTCAGCGTCGGGGGTCGACCCTGACATCTCGGTCGCCAACGCGCACATCCAGGCCCACCGCATCGCCGCCGTTCGCCACCTTCCGCTCGCTGAGGTGGACGGGATGGTCTCCACCGACACGGGCGGACGCGGTCTCGGCTTCTCCGGCGAGCCGACCGTCAACGTGCTCGAACTCAACCTCGCCCTCAACCGCGTCTCGGCAGGAGGCAGCTGATGTCGGTCAACACCCCCTCCCGGCCGTCTGATCCGCACGCGCCCGCTTCGCGCCAGGAGCGGCGCGCCGCCTCCCTGTTCCGTCCCGACATCGTCCGCCGGGCGCTGCTGGACAGCTTCATCAAGCTCGACCCGCGGGTGCAGATCCGCAACCCGGTCATGTTCGTCGTCGAGCTCGGCGCGCTCATCACCACCGTCACCTGGCTGATCCAGGTATTCGGCGGCAAGGCGCTGGGCGGCAACGACCCCGCCTGGTACACGGTCGTCATCTCGTGCTGGCTGTGGCTGACGGTGGTCTTCGCCAACATGGCCGAGGCGTTTGCCGAGGGCCGCGGCCGCGCCCAGGCCGACACCCTGCGCTCGTTGCGTCACCAGACCGTCGCGGTGATGCGCGACGGCGCCACCAAGCAGGCGGCGGAGCTGACCAAGGGCGACCAGGTCGTGGTGCAGGCCGGCGAGCTGATCCCGGGTGACGGCACCGTCGTCGAAGGCATCGCCTCGGTCGATGAGTCGG
>DATCFW010000498.1:0-6517 GCA_036509295.1 Solirubrobacteraceae bacterium
CAGCGCGGCCGCCTGCGCCAATGGGATGCCGGCCAGGATGCGACGACGATCTGACCGGTCGGCGATCCGCCCGGCGAGCGGGGCCAGCAGCACCGGGGGAGCTAGCTCCACCAGGAACGCCGCCGCGGTGCCGATCGCCGAGTGGGTGTACTCGTACACGAGGATCGGCAGGCTGACGAGCAGCAGCCAGTTGCCGGTGTCGGAAATGAGTCCAGCGATCCACAGG
This sequence comes from Solirubrobacteraceae bacterium, assembly GCA_036509295.1. Lineage (GTDB taxonomy): Bacteria > Actinomycetota > Thermoleophilia > Solirubrobacterales > Solirubrobacteraceae > Palsa-465. Next base: position 227 of record DATCFW010000498.1, read on the forward strand.
CGCCGGAAGCGGCGCTCGCGCAGCGGGCTCATTCCGGGCCTGGGTCCGGGGCCGAGCCGGACGGCGCCGGCGACCCGGCGCGAAACGCCTGAACGGCGAGGTGCACCAGCTCGGATTCCGGCGGCGGCGCGGGCCGGGTGGCGGCGATATAGGGGCGAATGAGCGCGTCGAGCTTGCCGGTCAACTCGCGCAGCTCCTCGGGCGCCAGGCGCAACGTGTAGCCGCCGTGGAAGTCGGCCCGGCGCCATGCTTCGGGCTCGTCGTCACGGCGGGCCAGATACTCGCGCAGCACCCGTTGGTCGCGCTGCACCGAGACGGCGAGGAGCTTGGCCTCCTGCGCTGTCATCGGCGCCGCGGAGTCCTCGGCCCCCGTGTCAAAGCCGGTGATCAGCGCGCGCCACGGTCGTTCGCGCCCATCGGGTGACGCGACCTCGCCGACGAGCTCGACCTGGGCGAGCACGCGGAGGTGGTAGCTGCAGTTCGACGGCGTGTCGCCGACGGCACGGGCACAGGCCGACGCGGTGGCGGGGCCGGCCGCCATCAGATGGTTGATGAGCTCCAGCCGGACCGGGTGGGCGAGTGCCTCCAGCGCCTCGGGCTCGGCGATTCGGCGTCGTATCTCCGGAGTCATCGTGGTCGGCGAGTGGTCGGCGAGTGGTCGGCGAGGTCACAGAGCGAGATTCTGAAAGGCTCTTTCAGATCGTAGCGCACGGACGCACGGCGCGCTCACAGAGACATGTGACCGGTTGCCGGTGCCGCCTACAGCGCGGCGAGTTCCTGCAGCAGCGCCTTGGCCGCTGCGATGCCGAGCGGGACGTACTCGACGAGCATCGACTCGTTGGGCGAGTGGATGTTGGCGTTGGGCAGCGAGAAGCCGGTGATGATGCTCGGAATCCCCATATCGCTGAGGGCGGGGACGATCGGCAGCGTGCCGCCGGAGCGGATGAGCGCGGGCCGGGCGCCGAGCACCCGCTCGAACGCGGCCAAACCGAGCTGCACCGCGCGGGCGTCCGGCGGGACGAGGCCGGCGGGAGCGGAGGACCACAGCTCCACGTCGAGGGTCGCGCCGTCGGGAGCGGCGTCGCGCAGGATCTGCTCGAACGCGGCCGCGATCTGCGACACGTCCTGAACGGGCGCCAGGCGGATGGAGACGTTGGCGCTGGCCTCGACGGGGAGGACCGTCTTCTGCAGGTGTGGCGATCCGCTCTGCACTCCGTTGATGTCGAGCGCGGGCTCGGCGAACGTCCGCACGTAGAACTCCTCGGCGGCGTGGGCATCGGCGGGGTTCGCGCCCTGGGCGGACAGCTCGTGGTCGCCGCTCGGCAGCGAGCGCCAGCTCGCCAGCTCGTCGGCCGACGGGGGCCGGATGCCCTGACGGAGTGGCTCGGCCAGGCGCCCGTCGCTGGCGATGACCGCGCCGAGCGTGTGGACCAGGGCGTGGGCCGCATTGAGCGCCGCGCCGCCGAAGACGCCGGAATGCAGATCGCGCTCACCGGTCCGCAGCGTGACGTGGAAGTAGACGAGACCGCGGGTGGCGATGTTGAACGCGGGCACGCCGCGATCGATCATGCCGCTGTCAAAGATCACGGCGGCGTCGGCACCCCGCTCGGCGTTGGACCGCAGGTAATCGAGAATCGAATGGCCGCCCGTCTCCTCCTCGCCGTCGCAGGTGAAGCGGACGTTGACGGGCAGCTCGCCGGCCTGCGCGAGCTCGCGGGCCGCGCTCAACAGCAGGTAGAGCTGGCCCTTGTCGTCGGCCACGCCGCGGCCGTAGAGGTACTCGCCGCGGATCTCGGGCTCGAACGGCGCCGACTCCCACAGCTCGAGCGGATCCGGAGGCTGGACGTCGAAATGTCCGTAGCAGAGCACCGTCGGCGCCGCCTCGGCGTCCCGGGAGGCCCGGATCTCCCCGATCGCCAGCGGCTGTCCGTGCCAGTCGACCAGCTCGGCCTCGCCGCCGGCGGCGCGCACAAACTCGCACACCCATTCACCGGCCGTGCGCACCTGGGTCGCCAGCTCCGGGTCGGCGCTCACCGACGGTATTCGGAGGAACTCCCGCAACTCGTCAAACCAGTCCCGCATCCGCACGAGGGTACTTCAGAGCCTCAGAGCCGACGCGTCGGCCCGGCGCGGCGATCGTCTCACGGCGCCCATCCGGCGGGGCCCGCGCCGCAACCCGTACCCTCATGAGGTGCCTCTGCCCTCCTTTCGCCGGCGTCGCATCGTCAAGGAGCCCGCGGTGGCGATCGGCGGGGATCCGCGGCTCGAGGGCTGGGGGACGGTGAGCACGTTCGAGGACCAGACCACCGCCGTCGCCTGGCGCGACCAGCTGCGCGCGCTCGGCCTGGACGCCGGCTGCGTCGCGGACCATCCGCTCGATCGATTCGGCCGGGGGGACATCTACCTCGTTGTCGCCCCCGGGCAGTGGTCGCGGGCCAACGAGATCATCGAGAACCTCGATGGCTGAGCGGCCCGCCGCCAGTCGGTCGCTTGCTGATCAGTGCTCGACGAGTGTGAGCTCCGGATCTCCTCAGCTACAGTTGAGTTCTCAACCAGTCCCGGCTGACAAGGAGATGTCGATGTCGACAACCAAGCCACGACTCGAGCCCGGCCCCGATCATCCGATCACGCTCGCGCCGACGAACAAGACAGTGGTCGTGTGGGCCGGCGGCCAGGAGATCGCCCGCAGCGATCGAGCGCTCACCCTCGAAGAGGCCGGCCACGGTCCCGTCCAGTACGTACCGCTCGCCGACGTCGACGCCGCGGTGCTGACCGGCACCGAGCACGAGACGTACTGCCCCTACAAGGGCAACGCGTCCTACTACAGCGTCACCACCCCCGATGGGGAGCTGGAGAACGTCATCTGGACCTACGAGCAGCCGTTCGATGCCGTCGCCGACATCGCCGGCCACGTGGCGTTCTACACCGATCGGCTCGAGGTCACGGTCGGCTGACCACGGCGCCCCCGGGAGGCGCGCGCTCGAGCGGACCCGTGGGTTCGCCTGAACGCTCGCGCCCGGACGCGCTCGCGCTCGGTCAGCCGCCGACGCGGATCATCTTCTTGTTGACGAACTCGTCGGCGCCGAAGCGGCCGAGCTCGCGGCCGAAGCCGGAGCGCTTGACGCCGCCGAACGGCAGCTCGGCGCCCTCGAGCCCGACGGCGTTGACGAACACCATGCCGGCGTCGATCTTGTCCGCGACCCGCAGGGCCTGGTCGGCGTCGTTGGTCATCACGTAGGAGCCCAAGCCGTACGGCGTGTCGTTGGCCAGCTCCACGGCCTCGTCCTCCGAGCCGACGCGGTACACCGCCGCGACGGGCCCGAAGAACTCCTCGCGATAGGCGTCGTTGTCGGGCGTGATGCCGGTGAGCACCGTGGTCGAGAAGAAGTTCCCCTCGTGATCGCCGCCGGCGACCAGGTTGGCGCCTTGATCGAGCGCCCGCTTGAGCTGATCGGCGAGACGGTCGGTCGCGGTGGCGGAGGACAGCGGACCGATCGTCGTCTCCGACGACGTCGGGTCGCCGGGCTTGACCGCGGTGATGGCGGCGGTGAACTTCTCCAGGAACGGCTCGTAGAGCTCGTCGACGACGATGAAGCGCTTGGCCGCATTGCAGGCCTGGCCGGTGTTCTCCAGCCGCGCTCCCACCGCCGACTCGACCGCGGCGTCGAGATCATCGGTGGCCAGCAGGATGAACGGGTCCGAGCCGCCGAGCTCGAGCACGACCTTCTTGAGGTTGCGCCCGGCGATCTCCGCGACGGCCGCTCCCGCCCGCTCGGAGCCGGTCAGCGACACACCCCGGACGCGCGGATCGGCGATGACCGTCTCGATCTGCGAGTTGGTGGCGTAGATATTGATGTAGGCGTCCGGGGGGAAGCCGGCCTCGTGGTAGAGCTGCTCGATCGCCTCCGCCGACTCGGGACATTGCGGCGCGTGCTTGAGCAGGATGGTGTTGCCGATCGCCAGGTTCGGTCCGGCGAACCGCGCCACCTGGTAGTACGGGTAGTTCCACGGCATGATCCCCAGCAGCACGCCATACGAGCTGCGGCGCACGAACGCCGATCCGTCGCCCTCGAGCAGCTCGATCGGCTCGTCGGCCAGCAGCTTGACGGCGTTGTCGGCGTAGAAGTCGTAGATCGCGACGCAGAAGTCGACCTCGCCCAGCGCCTGCTCGATCGGCTTGCCCATCTCGCGCACGATGATCTCGCCCAGCCGCTGGCGGTGCTCGGTGTGCAGCTCGCCGACGCGGCGCACGAGCGTGGCCCGCTCCGTGACGCTCGTCGACGTCGACCACGCGCGATGCGCCCGGTCGGCCCGTCCGATCGCGGCGGCGAGATCTTGATCGCCGATCGTCGGATAGCTCTTGACCGTCTCTCCCGTCGCCGGATTGACGACTGCGTAATCGCTCACTTGAGATCTCCCCTCGTTGCGCCTTTGTCGAAACCCTCCGACGGGAGGATAGGTGCGCCGCGCGTGCTGCGTCCGTCCAAGCAGCGCGGCGCGGGTGCGCCGACGAGGCATCCGGCGTCTACCGTGGCAGGCATGGACCGCACCCATCGCGATCGTGTCCAGGCGCTGCTGGCCGACGCCGCCGCTGAGCACGCGAGTCTCATGTCCCAGCTGCCGCCCGAGCTGCGCGCATCCGTCCCCGTCGATGCCCAAGGGGTGACTCAGGCGATCGACCTTCTCGCGACCGCGGCCGGGCTCTCTGGCAGCCAGCGCCGCGCCCTCATCCGCCCGCACGCCGTCAATCCGGCCGTCCTGCACGCCCGCGTCTTCGGGGGCGCGCCGCTCGCGCGCGAGACCGTGATCGCCTCGTTCGTCGAGGGAGCGCGGGTGCGGGCGGAGGCGCTGGCCACCCTCGCCGATACGGTCGGCGGGGAGCCCCTCGGTCAGGCGGTGCGCCGGCTGCTCATCGCCGATCCGCCGCCGGTCGGCGCCGGCGGACCGGATGTGGTTCCGGCCCTCCGTGCCACCTACGCCGCCCACGAGCACGCCGCGATCGCGATCGCGGCGGCCCTCGACAGCCCGTAACGGTCCCGCCCCCACCGCGGTGTGATGAGGACACGTGCGGGAATCTGGTCGCGATTCCCCCCGCTCGCCGCTCGCCGTCGTTTCAGGTCGGCCGGGCGCCGGCCGATGATCGGTGTAGGCGACCGGCCACCGGCGATCGGTGGCGGCGCGGTGTGCGACAGCGTGGCCACGAGCACCAATCTCACCGACAAGGGCAACGCCGGCGCGCGGGTCGGCTGGCGAGCCCTGGCCGGATGGCGTGAGATCGGCCGCTGGTCGGTCATCGCCGGCGCGGTCGCGGCGGTGTTGCTGAGCAGCGTGGCGCTGATCGCCGGCCACCTTCCGGGGAGCTATGTCGCGGGCGTCGGCAGTGGCCTGTTCACCCGCCACCACAGCTTCGGCGACGTCCTGTACGTGTTTCGCCGCAACCTGCTCGTGCTCGGCATTCATCTGTGCGCGTGCTGGATCGGCGCCATCATCGTCCGTCCCCACACGCCAGCGCCGGCTCGATGGGGACGGGTCGGTGCGCTGCACCGTCCGGTGCCGGCCTGGATGGGTCGGGTAGCGCTTCTCTACGCGCTGCTGATCACCCTGCTGAGCGTCGCGGTGCAGGCGACCGCCCTGGGTCGGCAACTCGCCGATCTCTCCCGGGCGGCGCACATCTCCTGCACTCACCTGCTCGTGCTCGTGTTGCCCCACGCCGCACCCGAGTTGGTGGCGGTGTTCCTGCCGCTCGGGCTGTTCCTGCTCGAGGCGCGTCGCGGCCGGCTCGATCGCCTCGGGCCGTGGTCCCTGCAGGCGGCGGCGCTCGCCCTACCGGTGCTGCTCTGCGCGGCGGTGATCGAGACCTACGTGACGCCGGCGAGGGTCATCGCGGCGAGTCGGCCCCCGACGGCCGCGTTCGTCGCGCCGCCACCGGGCGGTCCGAGTGCGTTCGCCGCGGCTCAGTCGTCGATGAGCCCGGGGGGCAGCACCGATCCGGCCGATCCGGTGACCTCGATCGCGGTGAGCCGCCCGTAGAAGTCGAAATGGAGCACCAGGGAGTCCAGACTGGGGATCCGGTCGGCTTCGTCGTGCTCGCCCAGCGCCACCGAGTCGCGCACCTCGCCGTCGCCGAGCCGGAGATAGGCCCGGCCATCCGCCGTCGTCTCCACGGAGATCTCGGACACGAGGCGCACTGTAGGGCGATCGACGGCGCAGATCCAGAAACGCGGTTTTTTCAGCGTCGCCGCCTCCGGGGTGACGTGTGGCGCAAGGAGCCCGGGGTCGTCCACACGCTCG
>DATCFW010000499.1:0-3287 GCA_036509295.1 Solirubrobacteraceae bacterium
ACGAGCCGTTTAACGGCATGGACCCCGAAGGTATCATCTGGATGCGCGGCTTCCTGCGCGGACTGGCGGCCGAGGGCCGAGCGGTGCTCGTCTCAAGCCACCTGCTCAGCGAGCTGCCGGAGGTGGCAGCTCACGTGGTGGTGATCGGTCGCGGACGTGTGCTCGCCGACACGACCATCCAGGAGTTGACAGCCGGCGCGGCGTCGCTTGAGGATGCCTACCTGCGGCTGACGACCGGCGCGGTGGAGTACCGGTCCGGTGCCGATGGGGAGCAGCGTCGATGAGCTCGCTCGTGCCGCCGAGCCGCGGCGGGGATTTTCGTGCCGCGCTGCGCGCCGAGTGGACCAAGTTCCGGACGGTGCGCGGCTGGATGATCGGCTTGGTGTTCGCCGCGCTGATGGTGGTGCTGTTCACGTTCCTGCAGGCGCGCGGCAAGAACGAAAGCTTCTGCACAACCCCGAACCCGAGCAGCTGCGTCGCAGGGCATCCATTCGTTCCGACAGGGCCGTCCGGGGACGCGGTCGCCGACACCTATGAGCTTGTCGCCATGCGCCTGACCGGAGATGGCACGATCACCGCCCGGATCACGTCGCTCGTCGGCCGGATCTGGGCCGGTCCGGCTAACGAAGCACCTTCACTGCGCGACACGCAACCTAGGCTGACAAGTTGGGCCAAGGCCGGGCTCCTGATCACCCCCAGCGTCAGGCAAGGATCCGCGTATGTGGCGGTGATGGCCACCGGTGGCCACGGCGTCCATTTTCAGCACGACTACACCAACGACGAGGCCGGCTTGCCGGGATCGATCTCCGGTACCACACCGCGCTGGCTGCGGCTGACTCGCACCGGCAACACGATCACCGGCTACGACTCCAGCGACGGAACCACCTGGCGCCCAGTCGGAAGCGCGCAGTTGGCCCTCCCGCCAACGACCGTGTACGTCGGGCTGTTCGCCACGTCACCGACGACGCCCGAAGGATCGGCGACACAGGCCACCGCATCCTTTGACCACATCACCACCGGCTCACTGGCCGATGGCGCGGCTCATGCAGCTCCGGGGGCATGGCACGGCGCGAGCATCGGCACGGGCGCGCACGACTATTACACGACACTGGGGAAGGGCGGCTACCGAGATGCGGGAGACTCCGTCGTCGTCACCGGTTCAGGTGACATCGCACCCGCGGTGGCCTCGGCCGGTGGCGACACCGCGTCAGACTCCCTCCTGTTCGGACTGGTCGTCGCGCTGCTCGTGCTGATCGTGATCGGGACGATGTTCGTCACCAGCGAGTACCGCCGCGGTCTGATCCGGACGACGTTCGCCGCCACACCAGACCGCGGACGCGTGCTTGGCGCCAAAGCCGTCGTGATCGCCGCCGCCGCATTCGCGGTCGGAGCGGTCGCGTCTGCCGTCGCGATCCCCCTCGGCGAGCAGGTCATGAGCACCAACGGCAACTACATCTTCCCGGCAACTCCACTGACAGTGGTGCGGGTCATCGTCGGTAGCGGCTTGCTAGTTGCGCTCACCGCGGTGGCTGTGCTTGGCATCGGCATGATCCTGCGCCGGAGCGCTGGCGCCGTCCTCGTCGGCGTGGTGGTGTTCGTCCTGCCGACCTTCGCCGGTCCGGGCATCATCGGTCCAACCTCCTCCGGCGGCGCCGCAACGTGGCTCTACCGTGTCACCCCTGCGGCAGGGTTCTCGATGCTTGGACTCCTGCCCCGATCAGGGCTCGTGAGCTATCCGTACACGATGGCGAACGGCTACTACCCGCTGCCGCCATGGGCCGGACTCGTGGTTCTCGCCGCGTACGCAGCGGCTGCGCTGTTCGGCGCTCGGGTCGTGCTGCGGCGGAGAGACGCATGACCGACGCGCTCCGCGCGGAGTGGACCAAGCTGCGGACGATCGCGGGTACCTGGTGGCTGATGACCGGGGCCGTGGCGCTCACGGTCGCGGCCAGCACCGGGATTGCCGCCTCCACGCACGTATCGCCCGGAGGCCCGGGTGGCGCCAGCCAGGATCCGACCAAGCTCTCCCTGATCGGCCTCGACCTCGGCCAAGTCGTCATCGCGGTTCTCGCGGTCCTGGCGATCACCGACGAGTACGGCGCCGGCATGATGCGAGTGACCCTCGCCGCGATATCCCGTCGGGGGGTGATGCTCGGCTCCAAGTCCGTCAACATCGCCGGTGTCGCGCTGGTCACGGCAGTGCCGGCCGTCGCCGGCAGCCTGATCGCCGGGCGCCTATTGCTGCCCGACGCCGGCCTGAACCCCGCCCATGGCTACGCGCTCATCTCGATCGCCCACGGGGCGACGCTACGCGCTGCCGTCGGCAGCGTCCTGTACCTCGGGTTGATCGCCCTGCTGAGCCTCGGCATCGGGGCCGTCTTCCGCGACACCGCCGTATCAACCGGGATCGCGCTCGGGTTGCTGTACCTGCCGCCACTCCTCGCCCAGCTCGTGTCTGGCCCATGGCGTCGGCACATCCAGCAGATCGCACCGATGACCGCCGGGCTCGCGATTCAGGCCACGCGGAACATCCGCTCCCTGCCGATCTCGCCGTGGGCCGGGCTCGGGGTCCTGGCCGCGTGGGCAGCCGGAATGCTCCTCGTTGGCCTCGCCGTCCTCATAGCTCGCGACGCATGAGGCCAAGCCGCACGCGAAGGCACGTTGCGCTCGTGCCCCGCCAAAACCCCGCACGTATCCGCACGGATCAGAACTCACATCCCCCCTGGCAAGGCGCGCGAGCCGCACGAAGACACCGCGGTTGCCTTGGCGAAACGCGGGAGCCCGTGAGCGGTCTCTGAGACTGATGCTCCGGCGGAACCCGTCGGGGTAGTGGCGAGAAGCATGCGCCGTGCACGAAGCAAGTCTCGAACCAGCGCTCACCCGCAAACCGCCTTTTCGCCACGAACGCGACCAGCGGCGCCCGGCGCCTGCCCAGCGACTGTCAGGGTGGGGAACGAGGAGCGGACGGGTGCTACGCGAGGCGCTCGGTAACGTGCACCCTAGACAGGCTGCTCTTCTTTCTTGCCGCCTTCTGATCAACCTGCGATCTGAGAGAAACGGCGTGGCCGGGGTCGGGGTCGGCCAAGCTAGCTTGGAGATCACGGATGATCGTGCCGAGAAGGCCTGAGGCGAGAAGCCCCGGCCCGAGGGGGCCGGATGAATTCTCACCGACGGGCGGCAGCTGTCGCAGGCGGCTCTGGCCGCCGCCGACATGCGGCCAAGCTGCCAGCAGATCTCCTCGCTGACGGTCTCTGGCCGGTTTGGGGCAGCGAGTCCAGCCGCCACCA
>DATCFW010000500.1:0-11646 GCA_036509295.1 Solirubrobacteraceae bacterium
CGCCCCACAAGCCGAATACGACCAAGGCGCCCAGCTCCACTAGTCCGAGCAAACCGACCGCGATCGGAGAATCGGTCAGATCCTTGACCTGCAACAGCAGCGCCACCTCAGTCGCCTGACTGCCCAACAGAGTGATGGTGCGACTCGTGAACAGCAGCCGAAAGTCGCGCGATGCGCGCAGCGGTGCCACGTCGATCGACAGCCGCTCGAACCCCAGCACACCGGCAACCCTGTCATGCGACGATCCCCAAGGGCGCTCAGGCGCGGTTCGCTGCGCTTTCGGAAGGGGCACTCCTGCGGACGGGGGTTTGACGCCGTGCCGAACCAACCGCTCACGCTCGAGACGGTGTTGCTAGCTCCGGCTGCGGCGATGATCGTGCTGGCCCAGGCGCTACGCTGGGCCGTTGTGAGGGAGAGGGTGGAGGTGTTGAGGGGTGGACGGGCGCGTGCATACGTCGTCGCTGAGGAGCACGAGGATGGATCGCTGCTGCTGGCGCCCGAGCCGTCCTTCGGCGGCCAGGACACGGTGCCTGCGAAGGTCGGCCGGGCTGACACCGTCGCGGTTGCTGGGGTTGCCGGGATCCTCCAGGTATGGGACCTGACGGTCGCCTACGGGCTGCGGACCGCAGTTGGCTCGATCAGCTTCGAGGTCCGCCGGGGGGAGATTTTCGGACTGCTCGGACCAAACGGTGCGGGCAAGACGAGCACGTTGAGCGCGATCGAAGGGCTGGTTAGGCCTAAGTCGGGAACGATCCAGCTCGACAGTATCGACAGCTTGCGCCATCCCACCCAGGCCAGGGCCCGGATGGGCGTGCAGCTTCAGGCGACCAGCTTTCAGTCCGAGCTGAAGATCACGCAGATCGTGCGGCTATACGCGGGGCTCTACGGGGTTCAGCTCTCTGACCAGCAGATCGCTGACGGCCTGCGGGTGATCGGACTCGAGGACGAAGCGAACAAGCCGTTCAAGCAGCTCTCAGGCGGACAGCAGCAACGCCTCTCCCTGTACGTCGCGGTCGTTCATGATCCCGCGCTGCTGCTGCTCGACGAGCCAACTGCGGGCCTCGATCCGCAGTCACGCCGCCAGCTGTGGGGCCGAATCGAGCACATCCGGCAGGAGGGCGGAAGCATCGTGCTGACGACTCATTCGATGGAGGAGGCCCAGGCGGTCTGCGACCGCGTCGCGATCATCGACCACGGCACGCTGCTGACGGTGGAGACCCCGCACGATCTGATCGAGAAGCACAAGAACGACCCCAGCGTCCGGGCGGTCGCCCGCGGTGAGGTGACGCTCGAGGATGTCTTCATCGGACTCACTGGGAGCGAGATTCGTGACTAGCTCGTCAACGGCCCCGACACCACAGGGCCCGGCCGCCGACCCACCGCTTCGCCTCGTGTTCAGTTCCTTGCTGCGCGCTGACTTCCTCGTGTTACTCAAGCACCGCCGGGCGCTGATCATCAGCATGGTGCTGCCCGCCTTTGTTCTGGTCAGCACGAGTGGGAACAAGGCGACCGACAAATTCGGCGGAGCGGAGTTCGTGATCGGGTTGGCGATCTCCTACGGGCTGCTGTCGACGGCGCTGATCGGCTACGCGCTGACCGTCGCGCGTGACCGCGAGCAGGGCGTATTCCAGCGGCTGCGCGTCACGCCGGCGCCCACGTGGGCGATCATGACCAGCCGCCTGGCGATGCAGGCCTTCGCGAACCTGATCATCGCGATCGCGGTCGTGATCATCGGCAGCCTGATTCACCACATCTCGCCCTCCGCTGGGCAGTACGCGCTGGTGTTGCTGGTCTCGATCCTGGCTGGGGCGGTGTTCCTCAGCCTCGGCCAGGCGCTCGTCGGTTTGGTGAAGTCAGCTGACAGCGTCCAAGCGGTTGCGCGGGTGCTGTTCGCCGTCCTGATCCTGCTCGGAATTCTCGGTCAGAGCGGCGCCCTCGGCTCCTTTTGGAGTTCGGTGGCGCGCTGGAGTCCGGTCGGGGCCGTGATGACGTTGTTCGCCGGGGTGCTCAACCTGCACGCGTGGTACAGCCGCGACACCCTGTCGGTGCTGGCCTGCCTTGGCTACGTCGTCGTGTTCGCCGGGATCGGCATCCGCTGGTTCCAGTGGGACGCGCGATGAGAGCGGTTCGTCTGGCGAACCATCCGGCCGTGGCTGAACCGCGCGCTCCGAGCGCCCGCCGTCCTGTACGACTGGCATCTCGGCTGGGTTCTCGGACGGCGGTTCGTGCGGCTCACCCACCGCGGGGGGCCGCTGGCCATCCTGCCACCGACCCTTGGCGGGCCGCCGCCACTGTTCGCCGATCGTTCGGATCTGAGACGACGCCAAGCCGGGTCTCGTCGCCGTGATTGACTGGTCGGGCGTCGCTCGGCCATCGGCAATCGAGAGATCGCCGGCGGGCTCGCCTAATCGATCGTCTCCGACGAGGCGGTCATAGGCCGAGGGTGCGCGTCATCGGCAACGCCCGCGTCTCGGTCGACCCTCTGCACGTCGCGCCGGGTGATCGCCAGAAACGCGACCAGGCAGAAGATGATGATCGCGAGCGCCAGCGCGACGGTTCCGCTGCCCCAGCCGAGTCCCCCCACGCTCGGCGGCTTGCCCAGCCAGTCGGCGAACGACGCGCCAAGTGGTCGGGTCACCACGTAGGCAAACCAGAAGGCAAAGATCGCATTCCAGCCGAGCCGCCAGTACCCGATGGCGGGAATCATGATCATCCCGGCGAACATCAGCCCGGAGGCGAAATACCCCAAGCCGAAGGTGTACGCCGTCAGGTCGCCAATCGCAGTCCCCATCGCAAAGGTCGCCACCACAGCGGCCCAGTAGAACGCCTCTCTACGAGGAGTGTCGATAGTGTGAAACGAGAGCGTCTTCTCGGTCCTGTACCAGGCGACGAACACCGCGACCAACACGACGGCGTAGATCACGCTGGAGACCGCGTAGGGGACACCGAAGCGGACGTGGAGCACATCGGCCGCCATGGTGCCAAAGACGCCCACCGCGGCGACTGCCAGCCAGTAGGTCCACGCGATGTAACGGCGGACAAAGAACTGCAGGGATAGGGCCAGGACGAAGACGAAGAACCCGAGCACAACGGCGATCACGGGATCCATCGCGTGCACGAGGTAATCAGACGTCGACTCCCCGAACGCTGTAGAGAGCGCCTTGATTCCCCAGAAGTAGACCGTGACCTCGGGGACTCGGAGGGCGCCGCGAACCGTCAGGCGTCTGAGCAAGGCCCCGTCGAGCACGGCAACAGTGTTCCATGGCCGGCGCCGCGCTCAGTTTGGCGATGTGTTAGGTCTTGGTGTAGTTGGTCGCGCTTGGGACTGTCCCGACCGGAGCGGTCATGTTCGTGACCGTGACTCTCGTTCCCGCCGATGCGACGGAGCAGACGCGACACAGACGGGGACGTCGCTGTCTATGGCGCGAGCGGGGGCCGTCTCAGTCAAGGTTTGCGGACGCTCTGATCAGCCGCCGCTTTTGACTGTTCAGCCCGCCGTCAAACCGTACGCTGGTCGATCCGGCGCGAGACGGCGACCGGGCTTGACCGAGGGCCGACGGTCACCGACGGACCGCGAAGCTGACATCTCCTGAAGTTGACCTGCGGCCCTACTCGGCGCGGGGCGTGGCGGCGACGGCACGCTCTTTTGGGAACCGGTCTTACGTGAATGGCGGGCGATGCTGGTCGCCGACGAGACTGGTGGGGTGTGGCGCTCAGCGAACGAACGACTGAACGATTGTCTGAGTCGGCGCGGCAACAAGGTTGGGCATCCCGGGGCCTGGCGAGCGTGTCGGTTCGTCGCGGCCGACAGCGTTATGGTTTTGGCCGCTGCGACACTTCATGTCCGTGGGCGGATCAGGCACGTCGCGGGGTCGAGCTGAGCGGGATCACCGGGGGTGGTTGACGCACAGCGCCGACTTCTCGGTGTTTTACCGCCGTCATGCTGATGAGGTGCTCGTGTATTTCGTGCGGCGTACCGGCGATGGGCAGTCGGCGCTTGATCTGACTGCGGAGACGTTTGCACAAGCGTTCGCGGGGCGGGGTCGGTTTCGCGGGTCCTCCGATGAGCAGGCACGGGCATGGCTATTTGCGATCGCGTCTCATCTGCTGGCCGGGTTTCTCCGCAAGGGATACGCCGAGCGTCGGATGGTCCGCCGGCTTGGGATCGAGGTCCCGTCGGCGGGGCAGGAGTTCGACCGGATCGTCGAGCTTGACGCCGTCCGTGAGCTGCGTCCGATGATCGAACGTGAGCTCGGGCGCCTGTCGCCCGAGCAGCGCGAGGCGCTCCAGTTGCGGGTCATCGAGGAGCTGTCATTCCCAGCGATCGCCTCGCGACTGGGGATCTCTGAGCCAGCGGCGCGCATGCGTGTCTCGCGCGGCCTCAATACGTTGGCGGACGCGCTGGATCCCAGGGCCGAGAGACAGGAGGAGCCGGCATGAGAGATAGCGACCATCGTCAGCTAAACGAGCTCGAGAAACGGCTGTTGGCGGCGCTCTACCCCGACGGCACCGCCCGTCGGATCGGACCGGTCACCAGCGCGCTGGCTGCCCGTACCGTGTCTGAGCCCGGCCGCCGCGCGCACCCGACCCGCCCACCCACCACTGGGACCCGGAACGCCTCGTCGCTGATCGCGCTTGGGGTCTCGCTGCTGGTCGTTGTCCTGGTCGCCGCCGGGGCGTTGACGCTCACCCACCGCCCGACACCCCATGTGCCCGCGGGAAATGCATCGCACGGTTCGTCGAGTCCCCCGCCGAGCAGCAACGGCCCGATCCAGCTGCTGCCAAACAATCCGAACCGGACCCAGCGGCAGGAGATCACCTACCTCTACGACGCGCAGAACAACGCGGCACGACGTGACCAGGTCTGCGAAAGCGACCGGTCACTGGCCGGCGTCGGCAATCCCGGCCGACGACCGAGCCTCAGCCAGGCGGATCCGAGCGCGGCCACGCTGGCGATCCTCGGCGTCCTGCGTCGCCCCGCCGCCCCATCGGACAAGCTCCCGCCGCGCCTGATCGGCGCTCCACCACATCAGCACGTGTATCGCGACGGCACGATCCCCCCGGTCAAGAATGTCTACATCCGCTACGTCCGCAAGGCCCGCCATCGCTTCGGCGCCAACTACTACGTTGTGCCGGCCGGCGATGTCAACAACCTCGTCCCGGTCCCGGCGCGATGCTGGGCTGAGCAGCGCGCTGCCCTCCGGCGGGAGCTGCCGATCATCCCGGTCCGGCTGCGCTCCGGCGTGCTGGCGCTCGAGCCGCTGTTCGTCGCCCAGCAACGCGACAACGATCTGCCATACCCCGGGGTCTGCCTGATCGGCATTAACGACACTGGTAATGGTGGCGGCGGCTGCGACGCCGGCGGTTCGCTGAGCCAGATCGAGAACGAGACCGGCGCGATGCCCAGCGGCGCCCCGGCCGGAGTCGGTGTCGTTGATGGCTTGGTCCCCGACGGTGTGCGAACCGTCACTTTCGAGTACGCACGCCACCGCCCCGTGACCGTCCTCGCGATCAACAACGTGTTCATCGTCCGCCGGCAAGGCCTCCCCAACTACGGGTTCCCGAACACGATCGTCTGGCGCGCAGGGGACGGCCGGATCATAAAAGTCATCCACCGTCCGTGACACAGGAGCCGACGGGGTTCAGGACGCGGGTCGAAAGGCGAGTATCGGGCGCTCGCTGACGAGGCGCTGGCGCGCGGTCGGGGTGCCGTCGTAGCGCCAGCCGATCAGTCTGCTGAGCAGCGCGCGCACGATCGGGGTCAGCAGCCTGTTGCGCCGCTCGTACTCGCCGAGCACCGCTGCCGCCTCGGTGAGCGCGAGCTCGCGGTAGACCGGGCGGAAGCGCTCGCTGCCGATCGCGATTTCGACGGCCCCGCCTGCCATCAGATTGCGGTACCACTGCGCGCGTCGCCCCAGACCGACCATGACGAACAGCTCATGTCCGGCGCAGTCGGCGCCGATCACCTCCAGCATCGTCCGGTAGCAGCGCCCGGAGCGCCTCCCGCGGTGGGTGAGCCGCAAGAACCGCCGGCCGAGAACCCAGCCGAGATGCCAGTCGTACAGGACGGCGGGCGCTCGGAGCGCGCGGTTCAGCCACGGCCGGATGGTTCGCAAGACCACGGCCGCAGTATCTACCCTGGGGCCCGGCCCAATGGCTCATCGCGCGTCTGGGCTCGCCAGCGCCAGTCGCGACTGGCATATGCGCACTCGCGGACACGACGAGAGCGACACGACGAGAGCGGTAGCCGCGCGTGACGCGGTGCGATCGGCTACCACTCGGTCGACGCCGCGATCTCGCCGCCGAGACGGTCGCGACCTGCCCCGGGCCCCGGCGCGCGCCTAGTGGCCCAGGTCGGACCTCAGGCATTTATGATCATGTCTGTCGATTGCTAACACGTTCAAGAGTCATTGTTTGATCGAAATTGATCGCTATCGTGCGGTGCAGAACACCATCTGGAGGTCCCACATGCACCCCGCACTGTCGAGCATCACCTTCCGCGCCCACGTCCGCGATCTGCAGCGGGCGATGCAGCCCGAGCGCCGCAAGCGCCGTCGTCTTCCTCGCCTCGCGCGGATCCGTCAGAGCCGGTAGCAGCAGCCCAGCGCTGAGCCGCTCGGCTCACGCTGGGCGTAACGATCTCGGCCCGGGCTCTGGCTCGTCAGGCGGCGGGCAGCAGCGCGGCTTCGATCCGGCCGGAGATCCGGCGCGATCGAAATCGCCTGCCAAGCGATCGTGATCGCCGGCACCGATGGCACCATCACGCCCTCAACCCGCGCGTGGTCGCGCTCGGCGGCCAACGTCCGCGCAGCGTTCGGCTTATGCGACGCCGTCGGCGCCGCGGCGAACGCGATCGGCGAGCTCGATGGCGTTCCCAAGCGGATGGCCCGTGCGACGGGTGGGAGCGGTCCAGCGGTCTGGATCGGGAACGCGAGAGCCCGGGATCCCAGGGGTGGCGGATGAGATCGCCGTCGGCGCGCCGGCGCGTGCGTCGTTCCCATGTGCGTCGATGGCGCGCCCACCGCGCGGACCGATCCCTGTCCGGTGGCGGGGTCAACGCGCACGACAGACGCGGGGGACTTGTCCTGGAGGTTCCTGCTGTCGACGCGTCCCCGCCTCGATCGGCGTTCACACAATCCGGCGGTTCCGCCTGCCGACACGTTCGCGATAGGACGGCCTCGCTATGTCGCCGGGATGGCTGCGCCGGCTTATCCTGGCTACGTGCCGATCTACGACTTCGAATGTCACGCCTGTGGCGAGCGCTTCGAAGCGCTGGTAGCGGCGGGCCAATTGCCGGCGTGTCCCGCCTGCGCAACCTCGGAGCCACATCGCCTGTTCTCCCCGATCGCGGGGCCGCTCAAGACTGGATTGCGCGGCTCGGCTGCGCGACGGTCAGACAGCCTGCGGCACTCGCGGGATGAGCGGTTGCGCGAGGGGCTCGCTAACAAACGGGAGTGGCGAAAGCAAACCGGCGGTGACCAGCGGTAAGCGGCTGGCGGTTGGGCGGTAAATCGCACGATGGGCATGACCATTCGGGTGCGCAAGCCGGTCATGTGCCGGACCGTCATCCAGCACCGCCGCCTTCGTCGCTCGATGCGCTACGCGTCGGGGAACCTGACCTCGATTTCAAGGCCGCCTCCCGCTCGGGTGTGCGCGGCGACGGTGGCGTTGTGGGCGTCGGCGATGGATTGGACGATCGTGAGTCCCAGCCCGATACCGTCAGTACAGGCTTGGGGTTGCGAGCCGAGTCGTTCGAAGGGCTGGAAGAGGCGCGGAAGTTCCCCGGCTGGGATGAGCGGGCCGGTGTTGGCGACGGATAGCAGAGCGCGTCCTGCGTCGGTCCGAGTTGCAACTTCGATTCGGCCCCGGGGGATGTTGTGTCGGATCGCGTTCGAAACGATGTTGGCGGCGAGTCGCTTGAGAAGGGCTGGATCGCCGGTCGTCACAGCCGGCTCGAGCGCCACGAAACTGGCGAGTTCGCTCAGCTCGTGAGCTTGTAGCACTTGGCTTGTGATCGTTGCGATGTCGACGGGTTCACGTCGCAGACTCCGTACTCGCTCCGGGAGAGGGTCAGCAAGGACTCGAGCAACCGTTCCTGCCGTTCGCAGGCGGCGGCGACGCCCTCGCCCATCTGGCGCAGGGCGGCCATGTCTGCATTGGGGTCAGCGAGCGTGGCCTCGGCAAGCGCGAGCTGGAGGGTGATTTCGCCGCGCAGCTCGTGAGCGGCGTAGGCGATGAAGCACCGGTCTGCTTCGGACAGGTCACGAGCGAATGTCATCAGCGTCGCACCGCTTTATTCCGCAAGCGCAGCCGGGTGGATGCGTCCCGGAGTCACGGTCGAGACACCTGCGTTGTTCGGAGCGCCCGGCTCCCGCTACCCGTGATGTCCACTGGGGGATTCGCCGCAGGCGGTCGACAGGCGCACGAACGCGGGCGAGTGCGCGTCGACGGTGGCCGGGATTCCGACCCAGTAGCCGCCGTCGCCCATAAGCGTGCCGATGCCGGCGGTCCCGGGCGACCCGGGCGCTGGGGGTGGGTCGGGCTTGGGGTCCGGAAGACTGGAGATCCCATGTTCACGCATGCACTTCGCCCAATGCACCAGCCGTGCGTACGCTTGCGCGGATGGCGGTTCTGACTGGACGTGCTTGACCGGCATCAGCTGTTTGCAGGCGGTCTGAGCGGCCTTGAACGCCGGGGAGGACGGGTTGATCCCGGGTGCGCTGAGGTTGAATCCGCCGCCGTTGGGGGTCGGGTCGGGGAAGGTCGATACCCCGTGCGACCGCATGCAACGGGCGAAGCTCAGCCCCTCCTGCTGGGCCTGAGCTTGGTTTGGGTTGGAGCTGGAGCTGCCCGAGGAGCTCGAGTTGCTCGGCGAGCTCGAGCCGCACGCGCCGATCACCGTCGTGGCGAGGATCACGGCTGCGGCCGGTGCAAGCGTTGAAGCAACTCGGGATATGGAACACCGGGCGCCCGGTTGTCGGTTACGCCGCGGGAACAGCCGTGGTGGTCTCGCTGTCACCAGGCGTTTGACGCGGGTGCAGTCGTTCATGCCTGGCCCTGCGTCGCGGTGATCGTGCGGTCGTCGACGAGCTGCTGGACAGCGATCAGGAACGGGTTGCGGGGGTCGTAGGCCTCCGGCGGCTGTGGCGTGCGGTGCTTGCCCGGCGCTGGCGTCTTGGTCAAGCCGTTGCCCGGCGATGGCGCCTTGGTCGAGTTGCTCACCATCGCGGCGCGGCGGTGTGTGTTGGCGCGGGGTTGTGCGGCCAGGGCGGCGGTGCCGGCGATCGCACCGACAGCCACGAGTGCGGCGAGCACGCCCGTCGCGGCGTTACGGAGTCGGGCGTGCCTGCCGTCGTGATCGTTCACCGTGGTCTCCTCTGGGTGTGGCCGCCCGGGGCGGCATCGCGTGGGCAAGGCCAGCCTCGTGTCCGAACCTGAGATCGAGCTGAAGCGCAGCGGTTCTTCAGCCAATCTTCAGGCAGCGTCGGGGACAATCGCTCACGCGATGGGCGAGCCGATCGGTCGAGTGGTGGTGATCGAGGACGAGCAGCCCGTGCGCGATGCCGTCCTCGCCGCGCTTGTCGCGGAGCGGTTCACTGCCACCGCGTTCGAGGACCTTCCCCGTCCCGCAGACGTGCTCGCCTTCGCGCCGGATCTGGCGATCCTCGATGTGCTGCTGCCGAGCGGCAACGGCTTTGAGTTGGCCCGGGCACTTCGCCAGCAGCGAGAGTTGCCGATCATTTTTCTCACCGCCCGCGACGCCGTGGCCGACCGGGTCGCCGGGCTCGAGCTGGGCGCCGACGATTATCTGGTGAAGCCGTTTGCGCTCGAGGAGCTGATGGCGCGCGTGCGGGCTGTATTGCGTCGGCGAGGCGCGATCCCGCAGGTCCTGGAGCTCGAGCGGCTGCTCGTCGACGAAGAGCACGGGTTCGCCGCCCGTGCCGGTCGCGAGCTCGCGCTGACCTCCACCGAGCTTCGACTGCTCGCCTTTCTCATGCGGCACCGCGGACAGGCCCTGTCCAAGGACCAGCTGCTGACCCAGGTGTGGGGCTATGACGCATACGACCACAACCTCGTGGAGGTTCACGTCAGCGCGCTGCGGCGAAAGCTGGAGACCAACGGGGTCGGCGGGGGCCGTCTCATCCACACCGTCCGCGGAATTGGCTACCGGTTCTCGCCGTGAGCGGCCACCGGCCGGCGCGTATGCGGCTGATTGCCGCCTCGGTACTCGGGCTCGTCGCCGCTCTCGCAACGTTCGTCGCGATGATCACCGTGCGCTACCGCGATGGGCTCGAGCAGCGCCTTCGTACAGACCTCGCATCGGGGGCGAGCGCGCTCCGCGCGGCGCGCACGCCGGCAGCGTTCAAGTCGGTGATTGCCTCGCTCGTCGCGGAGGGCATCTCGGTCGAACTCGCCGGGCTACGTGGCAAGGGCGCAACCCTTCCGATCACCCCAGGCGCAGCGCTGCTGACCGTGCACGAGGTGATCGCGGTCGGCGGCAGAGATGTGCCCGCGACCCTGGCCGGCAGCCTTTCCGGGATCGACCGGCAGCTCCGCAGCCTGGAGGTCACCGAGGCGATCGGCGGCGTGATCGCGCTGGCGCTCCTGGCGGCGCTCGCGCGCGTACTCGTGCTCCTCGATCGTGCCGTCTCGGAGGCGCGCGCCTCTGAGGCGGCGATGCGAACGTTCCTGGCTGACGCCTCACACGAGCTTCGCACGCCGGTCGCCGCGCTTCACGCGACCGCCGAGCGGCTCTTGCGAGATCAGCCGTCGCGCCCAGCGCGCGACGCGATCGAAGCCCAACTCGCCCGTAACAGCGGTCGCCTCGGGCACCTGATCGACGACCTCCTGAACCTCGCACGGCTCGACGCTCGCGAGCGGCCGCACCGCGAACCTCTTGACCTCGCCGACCTCGCATCGGCTGCAGTGGCCGCCGCACGCATCACCGACCCGGCCACACGCGTCGAACTGGTCAGCGCCGGTCCCGTTGCGACCACCGGTGACCGCGACCGCTCCTGCGCGCCGTCCGCAACCTGCTCGACAACGCGTTCGCGGTCGCCGACACAGTCGTGGTCGAAGTCACGCAGACAGCGAACGGTCCAACCATGTCGGTGACCGACAACGGGCCTGGAGTCCCCGCCGATCACCGCGAACGGATCTTCGAACCGTTCGTCCGCCTCCCCCCAAGCCCGCGCAGCGGCACGGGCCTCGGGCTCGCGATCACCCGCCGGACAATCGAATCACACGGCGGCACGATCACCTGCGACCCGACCCCGAGGGGCGGCGCCCGATTCACGCTGCGACTACCAGCCAACTCTTGAATGGCCGGCACCACCGTAAAGCCAACCCGGGTCGGGCGGAAGCGCGCACGTCTCGCAGCGGCCGCGAACAGCTTCCCGATCGCCTGACTCGTGTCGGCCCGCCAGCGCCCCGGTGCCGTCGCTCTCCTGACCGAACAGCCGCTACCCGAACGCTCGGACCTCTGCCCGGTTGGACGACCAGCGACAGAACGTCGCCGAGGTTGACTGGTCCATATGTGACGGAGCAGTCACCTCGCCGGTCGTTATCGGGCTGCTCGTTCCCGACAGATCCAGCCACGAGAGCGGGGGGCCGCTGTTCGGTGGTCCTTCCTCGACTGGGTGTGTA
>DATCFW010000501.1:0-4139 GCA_036509295.1 Solirubrobacteraceae bacterium
CGCGCTGCTGTTGCTGCTCGGGATCGCGCCCGTGCTCGTCAGGGTGACGGTCGCCCCGAGCTGGTTTGACTTGGTGTGAGCCAGCAACTGGTGGCCCGCAGAAGTGAGCGAGAAGAACAGATACCCCATCTCCCCGGCGCCGACGGTGGCGGCGTTCGTCTTGGCGATCACCCGGCCCGCCGCGGCGATCGTGCCCGTGGTGGCGCATGGCGCGCCAGCCGGACAGCTGACGAGGATCCCCCCGAACCAGCCATGGGAGACGAAGTCCGTCATCCCGACGAAGTGCACCTGGCCGGGCTGGCTGATCGTCCGCGGCGGACTCGGATTGGCGGTGGAGAAGGAGGTCAGGGTCAGCTTTCGCGTGACGCTCTTGCCCGCGACGTCGGCGATCTTGACCTTGACCGCCATCTGCTGGTGGGTGGCTCGCCGCAGCCGCGCCTGGGCCCTTGGGGTGAGCTGGAAGTAGGCGAGGCCGGTGCTCGTCGAGAGGCGCTCGGGCCTCGTCAAGGCCAGCGCGGTGCGGCCGACGTAGACCGTCGTCTTGAGGATGCACGGGCGGACGGCGTAGCACCCGACGGGCACTGCGCCCAGGCCACGGCGCGGCGCGAACGCGCTGGAGCCGAAGATGGCGAGGTGCGCCGGGTCGGCCACCGGCGCCGATGTGCCGAGCACCTGGCCGGCGACGCCGAGGGCCTGCACCGCGTAGTACGCGAACGCGTCGTGGGTGACCACCGGGAAGCGCGCGCCGGCGCCCGCCGCCGGACCGACCCAGGAGAGCGACGTGGGGCTCGTTCCGCCGAGCACCTGCCACGACGCGATCCCGGTCGCATACTGCCAACTCGGCGTCAGATCGACGCTGCCGTCGGCTCCGGCTCCGGCTGACACCGACAGCGAGGGACTCGGAGCGGGAGTCGGGGTCGCGTCGACGCCCGAGGTGCCGCCGCCCGCCGCCGCGGTGGCCGCGTCGACGTAGTCGCCATCGATGTTAATCGTGTCCCCGCCGTAGGCCTCGTTGTGGGCGCCTTCGAACTGATGCAGGCGCTGGTGGGCGGCCCAGTCGGTGCTGGGAACGTTGGGGTCGGACGTGTTCTGCTGATTGTTCCAGTTGGCGATCCACAGATCGTCGGGCTCCGGGTAGCCGGTTCCGTACTGCGCCGCCAGGTCCTCGACGCCGGAGTCAGAGCTGCTGTACGCGCCGGACGTGTAGCCGCTGGCGCGCAGCTGCGTCGTCCAGGCGGAGACGAATGCCAGGACGGCATCGGTGTTCGTGGTGGTGCGGTTGTAGGACTCCATGTCGAGATACAGCGGGTTGCCGGTGCCCAGCCCAATCGCCTGCGCGTCGGTGACGGCGTCCTGCGCCGCGGCGGTGCCCTCGGCGGCCGCCGTCGTCGGTGAGGTGGAGATCCCCGCGCAGCCGCAGGAGTTCGACGGCGCCTGCAGGCCGACGTAGATCGGGATGAGATGCCATCCGGTCGCCGCCTGCTGGCTGACCCACGTGGGGGTGAGGTTGGGCTGTGAGCACGCCATGTTGGTGCCCCCGATGTAGACACCGACCGCGCGGTAGCTCGACGCGCCCCAGGCCGACATCTGGCCGGAGCTCGGCGTGCTGCAGGCGTCAAAGCCGGTCCCGGTGTAGATCTCGCCGGGCGTGGAGACGGCGGCAGGGGTCGTCCGAGCGTGAGCGAACGCGCGAGAGCGCGACTCCGCAAACGCCACCTCGGACCCGGGGCGCGGTCTCCGAGACGCCGCCGCCATGGCCGACAGCGAGCCCAGCCCGAGCGCGCGCTCAATGACCGCCGGGTCGCGGTGCCAGGTGGCGGTCACGACAACGCCGTGCGTCGTGTTGATGATCTGGGCCTCGGTGCCCGCGTTGGCGCTGGCGTCGGCGGTGGTGGTGGGGGGGAGGAGGAACCGGCCGGCGCGCGAGCGCAGCGGCGAGATGAGGATCGCCTCGGTGCGGCCGGCGGCGGTGGCCGGGCAACGCTGATCGCCGCTCGGATCGCCGAGGTAGACGGCATGGCGGTTGAATCGGACGCAGGCCGGGGCGTGGCCACCGACGCGATACACCGGCCAGCCCGCCGGGGCGACGACGCGGTAGCCGTGATAGCGGACGACCCGGCCGGCCCCGGCGGCGAGGGACGCGGCGGGCGCTACCAGGCCGAGCAGGCCGGTCGCCGCCAGGGCGAGGATCACCGCGCGCAGGCCGCGGCGAAGCTGAAGATGGGCACGCAAGGAATGGCGCATGGGTGTGGCCGCCGCAGCCGGTCCTCGATGCGGTCGAGAACCAGATGATGCCGGGTGGCGGCCGACGATGTGCAAGCCATCACCCGCTGAGACCGTCGAACTGACGCGTGTTCGCCTGTCCGGGCTGCTTCTCCAAAGCTCGATGTTGCCTACAACAGCCCCCCGCGGCAAAGGTTGCGGCGTCCGCGCGTCGGATTTGCGTACGCTCGGGCGCGCGTGAAATCGTTCGCCTCCGACAACTACGCCGGCGCCCACCCAGAGGTGCTGGCCGCGCTCGCCACCGCCAACGACGGCCACGCCGCCTCCTACGGCGCCGATCCGTGGACGGCGAAGGCCGAGGCGGTCCTGCGCGGCCACTTCGGGCCCGAGGTCCAGTCGCTGCTCGTGTTCAACGGCTCGGGGGCCAACGTGCTGGCGCTGCGGGCTGTCTGCCGCCCGTGGGAGGCGGTCATCTGTGCCGACACCGCACACGTCAACGTCGACGAGGGCGGCGCCCCCGAGCGGATCGCCGGGGTCAAGCTGCTCACCGTCGCCACGCCCGACGGCAAGCTCACGCCCGATGACGTTCGCGCCCGGGTGACCCGCATCGGTGACGAGCACGCGGTGCAGCCACGGCTGGTGACGATCACCCAGAGCACCGAGCTCGGGACCCGGTACTCGCCCGAGGAGATGGCGGCGCTCGCGCGGACCGCCCACGAGCTGGGGCTCGTCCTCCATGTCGACGGCAGCCGCCTGGCCAACGCCGCCGCGGGACTTGGGTGCGGGCTGGGCGCGATCACCGCCGCGGTCGGCGTCGACGTGGTGAGCCTGGGTGGGACCAAGAACGGGATGGTGCTGGGCGAGGCGGTGGTGTTCCTCGCCCCCGGGCTCGCCGACGGCGCGCGCTATCTGCGCAAGCAGACCCTCCAGCTCGCCTCCAAGCACCGTTTCATCGCCGCCCAGTTCGTGGCGATGTTCGAGGGCGACCTTTGGCGGCGCAACGCCGCCCACGCCAACGCGATGGCGGCACGGCTGGCCGACCGGCTCGCCGGGATCCCGGACGCCCGGGTCACGCAGCGGGTGCAGGCCAACGGCGTGTTCGCGGTGCTCCCGTCCCGCGCCGCGGACGCGGTGCGGCCGCGATGGCCGTTCTACACCTGGGTGCAGACGACGGGCGAGGTGCGCCTCATGTGCTCCTGGGACACCACCGCCGACGAGGTCGACGCGTTCGCCGACGCGCTGGCGGCCGCCTGCCGGGTGGGCGGAAACGAGCCTACGCGGCCTTGAGCTCGGGCGTGAGCTCGGGGCCGCATCCGCGGAGGTCGGCGGACAGGCGAGCCGCGGTGATCTGCTCCCAGCGCCCGCTGCTGACGAGCGCGTCGCACAGCTCTTCCACGTCGGCGAGGCCCCGAGACGCCTCGGAGTCGGCCCTCAGATCCGAGCTGAAGACAAGGTTGTCCGCGGCGAGGCGGATCCGATCCTGCTCGGCGGGCTGCAGCTTGCTGGGCCCGAGCTCGTCCAGGGTGTGCATGACACGTCGGTATGCCTGTGTGCGGTTAGGGCTCATGGCGACTCCGTCCGGGTGTGAATCGGATATGTGTCCATAGTGTCGGCATCTGCGAAAGGCTTCTTTAGCCCGGCGTCCAGGAATCGCGCCGCTCGGTTGCCCTGACGATAGCGGCGCCGGGCGCGGCTGCCGGCACCGCCAGGAGCTGGAGCCGCCCGCTGGCCCGCTGGCCCGCTGGCCCGCTGGCCCGCTGGCCCACCGGCCCGCTGGCCCACCGGCCCACCGGCCCGCCGGCCCGCTAGCCGTGCTGCCGGGCGAACGGCGACTCGCGCAGCGAGAACTTCGGCCCGTCGACCTTGTCGACCCAGTTGCGGGCGAGCATCACCGCGTAGGCCGGCCAGTAGACGCC
>DATCFW010000502.1:0-2825 GCA_036509295.1 Solirubrobacteraceae bacterium
GTGGCGTCGGTGGCCAGCGCCAGCCCGGCGCGCTTGTGCGGGATGGTGACGTTCGCCCCGGCGAATCCGGCACCGCGAAGCGCCCTGACGATCTCGGCGAACAGGTCCGGCGGCGCCGGCAGCAGCTGATAGCGCCAGTCGACCAGGCCGGCGGCGGCGAGCGCGGCGTTGTGGATCGCCGGTGAGCGGCTGTGGGTCACCGGCCAGCCGAGCACGCCGAGCCGAGTGCGCGGCGCGCCGGCGACGGTGCTCATGGCCGCGTCACGGGCAGTGGGTTCGCTTGTCGCGGGCCAGCAGCGTGAGGAACTGGGCGTAGCTGGTGGCGAACACGCTGCTGTTGGAGCACGGCTTGGAGAAGAAGTACAGGTAGTGGCTCCGCGCCGGGTGGGCGGCCGCGTCGATCGAGGCGAGCCCGGGGCTGTCGATCGGCGTAGGCGGCAATCCGAAGTGGGTGTGGGTGTTGTACGGCGACTTCGAACGCAGCTGGGACACGGTTAGCGGCTTGGTGAAGTTGCCGGTCGCGTAGCGCGCCGTCGAGTCGAACTGGAGCATCATTCCGTCGGCGAGGCGGTTGTAGATGACGGAGGCGACGAGCGGTCGCGCCTGTCGGGAAGCCGCCTCGGCCTCGATCAGCGAGGCGATCTTCAGGACGTCGTACGGGGTCAGGTGTTTGGTGCGGGCGTAGCTCAGATTGACCTTGCCGAATCGCTGCGTGAAGTCGCGCAACTGATCGGCGACGAGCGCCGCGACCGTGATCGGGTCGACGAGGCTGAACGTGTCGGGGAACAGGAATCCCTCGAGCGACGCCACGTGGCGGGGCGCGCCGTAGGTGCGGGGGTCGAGCAGCTTCGAGCTCCGGGTCGCGGCCAGGTAGTTGCCCTTGATCCCCTGCGTGTGCAGCAGCGTGGCGAGGTACTGGCGGGTGTGACCCTCGGCAATTGTGAGCTGGCTGGTCTTGGCCGCCTTGGGCAGCTTGGTCAGCGCCGCCAGGACCGATCCGTAGCTCATGCCGAGCTGCAGGTGGTAGCTGCCCGGGCGCAGCGAGCCGCGCTCGCCGCCGAGCGTCGCCCGCAGCTCGAAGAAGAAGCTCGAGGAGATCACGCCCTCGTGGGCGAGCAGGTTCCCGACCTGGCCGGCGCTCGAATGCGCCGGCACGACCACGGCAACCTGGCCGTGCGGTGCGGTCCCCAGCGGCTGGAACAGCTCCACCAGGAACCAGATGAGCGCCGCGGCGAGGATGATCGCGATGAGCGCGCCGAGCCGCCCGGCCCACGAGTGGCGGCGCCTCTGTCCCCCCAGCGCAGCGCGCCGGCGCTTGGCCGCACGCGGCGGGCGGCGCGGACGGCCGGCGTCGGGATCCCGCAGACGGCTGACGCGCCGGGTGCCGGAGGGCAGCTCGGCGGGGTCGTGCGCGATCTCGTAGGTCTGGGTGGCGTCCGGGTCGTGGATCTCGTCACGGTGCGGCGGCTCGTCACGGTGCGGCGGCTCGTCGCGAGCCGGCGGCTCGTCGCCGTGCGGGGGCTGGTCGCCGTGCGGGGGCTGGTCGCCGTGCGGGGGCTGGTCGCCGTGCGGGGGCTCGTCGCCGTGCGGGGGCTCGTCGCCGTGCGGGCGCTCGTCGCCGTGCGGGCGCTTGTCGCCGTGCGGGCGCTCGTCGCGATGCGGCGGCTCGGGCCCCACCGCCGGCGGCGGCGTCGCATCGGTCCCCGGATCGGACCAGTCGATGAAGCCCGCCGGTGCGGACGTCTCCTCGGGCAAGACGCCGCCGGACCGGCGTCGCTCACGCTCCAGCCGCGCCGCCTCGCGCTCCTGCGCGCTGCGTTCCCGTCGGTCAGCCACGGGCGGCGGGGGCGCGATCGGGGTTGGGGTTGGGGACGGCGTCAGACGCGTGCCGGGCCAGCCACCCCTCGAGCAGATGTGCAGCGGCGCGTGAGTCCTCGCTCGCCCGGCCGCCGCTGCGCTCGGCGAGCCGGGTGGTGAAGCGCTCGTCGTACAGCTCGACCGGAATCGCCAGCGCGTCCGCCAGCCCGGCGGCGAACGCGCGAGCCTCCTCCGTCTGCGCGGAATCGCCGCCCGACAGTGACAGCGGCAGCCCGACGACGACCCGGTCGGCGCCGATCGCGGCCACCAGGTCGCGCAGGCGCGCGCGGCCGCGGCGCGTCGCCGGGGTGAGCACCGGTTCCAGCGGCGTGGCCACGGTGCCGGTCGGGTCTGAGACCGCGCACCCGCAGCGTGCCTTGCCGTAGTCCAGGGCCAGCACCCGCATCAGTGCACCATCGCTCAAGCGGCGAGCGCAGCCTCGATGGCGGCGCGCGCGGCGCTGATGGCGGCCGGAAGCTGCGCCGGATCGCGCCCCCCGGCCCGGGCGAGCGTGTCTCGTCCTCCCCCGCCGCCGCCGACCTCGGCGGCCGCGAGCTTGACGATCGCCCCCGCGCGCACCCCGCGCGCCACCAGCGCCGGCGCCACGCTGGCGACGAGGTCAACCCGGCCATCGCCGGCGAGTCCGAGCACGATCGCGGCGTCGCCGAGCTTGCCCTTGAGCCGGTCGGCCAGGTCGAGCAGCGCCTGTCCGTCGGCCAGCCCCGTGACCGCTGTCGTCAGCACCCAAGCGCCGGCGAGCTCGGTGGCCTGCGCCACGAGCCGGTCGATCTCCACGGCGCCGCCGGCGGCGCCGGCCGTGCGAGCGGCCCGTTCGAGCTCACGCACCCGCTCTGACAACTTCTCAATCGAGTCCACCACCCGGCCGGCGGGAACGCGCAGCCGTTCGGCGGCCCGCTCGAGCTCGCGATCGCGCTCGCGGACGAACCCGACCGCCTCGGGGCCGGTGA
>DATCFW010000503.1:0-3680 GCA_036509295.1 Solirubrobacteraceae bacterium
AGGGTGCAGGTCCTTTGGAGGGGCTTATGCGGGTGCGGGGATGACGCCGAGGGCGTAGCGTGACGCGTGAACGCGGCGGTGTTCTTGGACGAGGTGGAAGGTCCAGTACTGGTCGAAGTCGCCGTTGGTGATCAGCGCGCGGAGTGTCAGGATCGCTTCAGCGCCGGCCAGCCCCCAACGGGCGCCGGTGATGTCCATCCGATCCTTCACCAAGTGGCGACACGCGCCCTCGATCACGCCGGTCGCGATCGGCCAGCCGTTGGTCAGGGCGGTGGGGTAGTCGAGGTAGGGGCGTTTGGCGAGCAGGTAGTCGGCGCAGCGGTCGGCGTTCTTGCGCTGGTTGGCGTCTAAGTGCAGCGTGGTCGCTTTGCGGCGGATCGCGGCGGCGACGATCCCAGCTTTGCCGTCGAGAATGGCGAGCGTCTTGTCGTGCACCCACCGTTCGGCGGCCGGGTCACCTTCCTTAAAGAAGCACCACGCCGAGTCCCACACATATTCCATTACATGAATTAAGTCGATCACGATCGGGATCGTGATCTTGCGTTTCCGGGCTTCGGTCTTGATCTGGTCGATCTGGTGATTGTTGCCGTCGACCAGCGCGACCGAGGTGAGTGTGTGCTTAGGATCGCGCCGGTCGGCCTCTGAGAACATGTCGGCGATGACCGTGCTGGCGTCGTCGGTGACGCTGGCCTTGAGCCACTTGTTCTGCGCTTTCGGTCGCCGCGTGGCGGCAGCAGGGGGGCTGTCGGGATCGGGCAGGATCTCGGCCGCGGTCCGTGGCTCGGGGGTGAGCTCATACACGGTGACGATCTCCGCCATCCGCTTGCGACCCTGCTTCTCGCCCTTAGACAGGCGCGTTTTGAGCTTGCCGGAGGCGTTCTGCGCCTGCGCGCGGGTCTGCTCACGCAACCCCTCGGGACGCATCACCACCCCCTTGGCATCGCACGAGAGCACCAACAGAGCCTCTGCGTCTGGCACGGTCCGCTCGCGCTGCGCGTAGAACGCATCAACATCGTGGGCGGCGGCGAGCGTCAGCGCTCTGAGCTGACGCGTGCCGATCTGCTGCCCGGTCTGTCGCATGATCGCGGCCTGCGCGTCCTCAAAGCTTGACCGCGGCGCCTCCAACGCGGCCAGGCAGCGGATCCCGTGCGAGTGCCTGATCGGCGGGAGGTTCAGCCGCGCGTCAGCGGGATACAGGTTCTCGCTGCCGATCGCCCGGTAGGCCAGCCGCGTGACCTGCACCTCGCCGAGCACGGTCTGCAGGTCACGCTCGTGCCCACGCTCGACACTACGCCGGGGCATACCGTCACTGCCGACCACCCCGGCGTCTGCCCGCTGCTCGACCCGGGCGCGAAGATCGAGCTGGTCCTGCAACACCTGGCGAGCCAACGCACGACCGTCCTGCGCCAGGCGCGCCTCAAGCTCTGAATGCTCAAGCCCCAACGCCGGCTCGCCCGCCACCCACTCCACCAGTCCGGCAAACAGCGCCTGGGAGCGCTCAAACCCCGCGACCGGGCACGCATCCGCGCTCGGCGCGCGGCGCTGCTCGCCGCCGACGGCCCGCTCATCACCATCCACACCTTCCGGCGACGGTTCGCTCACAGAGCCGTTACTTTGCCGGGCCGAGGCGAACAAGTCGAGCAGATCAAAAGCCACGCGATCACCTCCGCATCGCGTTGGGAACGGGACATAACACCCCGACTTTCGCCGCCGCTCACCCGCGCTCCTTCCGGAATCACCGCGAAAAGCCCGGACAGGACCCTGTTCGAACGCACAACCTGTCAGAGAAACCGGGCTATCTACCCACTACAAACGACCTGCACCCAAATCAGTAGGCCCCAACGCGTGGCTTCTGCGGCCGGCCCTCGCTCAGCTACAGGCAGACGCACCCTCGTGGCTACAGCAGCAACGAACCAGAAGACCGCGCTTGTGCAACGCGGCGGTTGCGTTAGGGTTTACGCATGTCGCACTTCACCTTGGGCATTTGCGACGGGCCTCGAGCGGAGCGCGATGGGCCAAACGGTCGTCGAGAAACGCTCGGTGGTCGATCGGCATTTGAGACCCCTTGTGGCCGAAGGCGCCGACGGCACTAATCCCTCAGAGAATGCTCTCGTTGACAGCCATGCGGCGCCGGGGATGCTGCTGGTCGTCAGGAGGATCTGCTCTCGCGTGCTCTGACCGACCGGTAGACCCCGCCAGCTAGGAAGCCAAAAGCAACGGCAGCCGCGAACCCAACCCCGACCGACGATCGCTTCGTCAACAGATTGACGATCACGATCGCGACGACCAGGATGCCCCAGTACCAGGGGTCACGCCGGTAGCCCTCGATGCCTTCGGACCAGAGCGCTCGGTGCGACGTGTAGTCAAAGAACGCCGGTCTGTTGAGGTCCCGCCGCCGAGCTTGGGCTACCGCGATCAGGTGCCCGAGCACATAGGCCGCTACGAGCGTTGCTACCACCCAGACCACGTTGGCCGCCATCAAGAGACGTGCTTCCCTGCGGGAGCTGAATCAAAGCATTTGATTGCGTCTGCGGATCTCCGGCAACGGCGTCCTGATGCAACGATGGTCATGGTGCACCACGCTGGATACGGTCAGCACGGGCTCGTCCGCAGCGGCCGCGAGGTCGACGTTGCTCGTTCGCGATGGCGCGCGAGCGTCGCGCTGGAATCGGAATCGTCCCATGGATGGGTCATCCCGTATTGGCGCGCCCTCACGACGGGTAGCGTCGACCCTTCGACGAGTTCGTTGACAACCTTGTCGCGGCCGGCGTGGTCGTGGCGTTCCTGGGAGGCTTGTGATGAGGCTGTACTACCGACCGAGGACCTCTGGTCGTCCGATGCGTGCCGCCTGGCTGCTGGAGGAGCTCGGCGCCGACTACGAGACGGTCGCGATCGAGGACACCGATTCCGATGAGCATCACGAGCGCTCGCCGCTTGGCCGGGTGCCCGTGCTCGAGTTCGACGATGGCACGATGCTGTTTGACTCCACGGCGATCCTGTTCGCGCTCGCCGACCGTCATCCCGACGCGGGCTTGCTCGCGCCACTCGGTACCCGCGAGCGCGACCTGGCCTACCAGTGGTCGCTCACTGCCATGACCGAGCTCGAAAAGGCGGCGCTCGGCTACCTGATGCGCAAGGACGATGACTCACGCGAGCTTTATCGCTCGGTCGCCGCCGCGTTCGGCGACGCTCTTGAGGGTCGAGAGTTCCTCGTCGGGGACTCGCTCACCGTCGCCGACATCGTCACCACCGGCGTGCTGTTCGCCTCCGAGCTCAGCAACTTCGTCTCTGAGGAGTCCCCGCCGGCGCTTCAAGCGTACTTCGCCAGGCTAAGCGCGCGACCCGCGCTCGCGCGCGCCGCACAACGCGTCGAGTCGCTGTTTCAACTCGCCTGAGCAGCGGCCCCTTCAGCTCGGCCTGTCCCGGCCGTCAGACGCAGGCCGCTGAATCCGGCCGCCAACCCAGAGTGAACGCAGCCACATGGTGCGGAGCGACGTGCCGCCCGCCAGTCTCGGACTCGTCGCAGTGATCGTTCGGCTCATGCGACGACGCCGCGCCGAATCCGAACGCCGGATCGGGCCGTCACGGCGTCCGAGTGTCGATGCCCTTCTGCGAGCCGATCTCGTTGGCATGGCCGCTTTGGGCGGATCCAGCAGTCTCGGCTTCGCGGCCGCCTTTGC
>DATCFW010000504.1:0-2336 GCA_036509295.1 Solirubrobacteraceae bacterium
GAGCCACCAGGCGGCCGGCCACGCGGTGCGAGACGTTCGTCTCCTCACCGGCCGCTAACCCCTCATGCGCGGCGCGGACGGCGCCGATCGGCGACACCCCGTCGAACTCGTGCGGGAATGGCTGCACTCCAGCGGCACGCAGGCCGTCGAGCTTGCGCCGGCGATCGGCGAGGACGTCGGAGCCGTCGGGCTGCTCACCCACGGGATCGGCGGACTGAGGGCTCAGACGCCGACGTCGATCTTGGTGATCTTGAGCCGGCGCTCGCCGCGGGGCGTGGCGATCGTCACCTCTTCGCCGCGCTTGCGGCCGACGAGCGCCCGGCCGACCGGCGACTCGTTGGAGAGCTTGGCGTCGGCGGGCTTGGCTTCGGCCGAGCCGACGATCGTGTACTTGTTGGACTTGCCGGCCTCGTCCTTGACGTGGACGACCGAGCCGACGCGGACGACGTTGGTGTCGAGATCGGACGCGTCGACGACCGTCGCGGAGCGCAGCTTGTCCTCGAGCGAGGCGATCCGGGCCTCCAGCATCGCCTGCTCGTTCTTGGCGTCGTCGTATTCGGCGTTCTCGGAGATGTCGCCGAACTCGCGCGCCTCCTTGATCCGCGCCGCGATGTCCCGGCGGCGGGCGGTGGAGAGATGGTCGAGCTCCGCCTTGAGGGTGGCGAGCCCTTCCGCGGTCAGAATGACATCCTTGGGCATAGCAGCAGACCTGTCTTCGGGCTATCTATAGGCGACAAAATCCCGCCGGAAGCGGCGGGATCGTACGCGCGGCAGGCCGCGCGGCGCATGAGTATAGACAGCGTCCGCTGAGCGCCCGCAAGGATGCGCCGCAGCCGCCCGCCTACCCACGCCGACGCGTAGTCTAGCCCGGCGTCGAGGCCACGATCCAGTGGGCCTAGCCGGGTCCGTGACCCTGGATCTCGTCCGCCTGCTGGAAGGTCGGACGGTTGACCCACTCCGTCAGCGGCTGCGTGATCGCCCCGATCGCCCGGAACTGGATCGAGTCGTGACACATCTGGTCACCGGCCTGGCAGACGCCGTCGGCCGGATAGACCTGGTCGGGGGTCTGCGCCACCGCGGCGGCCAGCGAGCTCCCCAGCGCGGTCCGGCAGGCCGCCGGCGACCCGTTACCGCAGTAGACCCGGTTCAGGCGGCCGGTCTCGCGATCGTGTAGCACCGAGCGCAGGTCCTTCTGCACGATGCCGTAGAAGCCGACGTCGAACGCCGAGCCCTGATGCAGCGTCGACGGGGTGCCGTGGACCGGGGCGCCGTGCCCGGGCTCGTCGTTGATCGGGTAGTCGCTCTCCACCTGATCGAGCAGGCTGGACCCGAGCACCGGCTGGAACTCGGCCTGGACCCACAGCGGCCACCACGCGTCCATGATCCGCACGGCGTCTGACTGGTCGTAGTTCCCGGATGCGCCCGGATTCTCACGATTGATCCGGTGCGCGCCGCTCGCCACCCAGGCCTGCAGCTCGGACACCGCGGTGGCCAGCGCCGGGTCTGACGGGGTGCCGATGATCTTCAGCGCGTAGGGCAGCACCTCCACCCCGCGTAGGTCCTGCGTGCCGGCGGTCCCCATCGCATTGATCAGGTCGGCCAGTGTCAGCTTGCCGCCGTCGCGCTTGAGGTAGTACTGGATGTTGTTGTCCAGCAGCTGCGAGCGGTAGATCGACGAGTACTGCTGGGCGGTGGCGGGATCGCCGAAGCCCGACGCCTGCTTGTTGTTCCAGCTGGTGAGGTAGGACTGGTCGACCACGTGGGGGTGCGCGTTCTCGCCGGTGTCCTGCTCGGTGAGGCTCGACGGCGTCATCTGCGCCGCCGGCGTCAGGCCCTTCCAGGCGTCGGCCGACCAGGTCGGGAACAGCGGGTCGGTGTGCGCGGCGCGCACGGGGTTCTCGCCCGAGTTGAAGTAGGCGATGTGCTGGTTGTCGGTGTAGAACCAGTTGAACGTGTAGCCGATCTTGTCGGCGGCGTTGAAGAACTGCTGCGGGTTGCGCATGACGGCCGGATTGTTGAAGTCCGCGAAGCCCGTCGCCGAGTCGAGCTCGTGCATGTAGGTCGAGCGCAGGTTGGTGTAGACGACCGGCTTGCCCTTGATCGTGGCCCGCGCCTGAACGATCCCGAACGCGGTCCGCTCGGTCTGGAGCGTGATCAAGCCGGCCGGCGTCGAGTCGGCCAGGTTCGGGCTCCACGACTCGTTGTCAGTCAGCGTCTCCATCGGCACGCACTGCCCGCGCAGGACGTAGTCGTCCGAGCTCTCCGCCACCGGCCCGCCCGATGGGTTGCACAGCGGCACCGCGAACGTATCGATGATGTTCTGGCCCGCCGACGTC
>DATCFW010000505.1:0-5300 GCA_036509295.1 Solirubrobacteraceae bacterium
GCCGACACGGTCGGGTACCCGGTCGCGGTGAAGGCGGCCGGCGGCGGAGGCGGCAAGGGCTTTCGGGTGGCGCTGAGCGATGACGAGCTGTCCGACGCCTTTGCGGGCGCGGCGCGCGAGGGGGAGAAGTTCTTCGGGGACGCCACCGTCTATCTCGAGCGCTACCTGCCCGACCCGCGTCACGTCGAGGTCCAGGTCCTCGCCGACTCCCACGGCAACGTCATCCACCTCGGCGAGCGCGACTGCTCGCTGCAGCGCCGCCATCAGAAGCTGATCGAGGAGTCCCCCGCCCCGGCGGTGAACGAGGAGCTGCGCGCCCGGATCGGGGCGATCGCCACCGAGGCCGCCGCCGCGGTGAACTACACCGGCGCGGGCACGATCGAGGGGCTGCTCCAGGACGGCGAGTACTTCTTCCTGGAGATGAACACGCGCGTCCAGGTCGAGCACTGTGTCACCGAGATGGTGACCGGCATTGACATCGTCAAGGAGGGGATCCGCGTCGCCGCCGGCGAGCCGCTGTCGATCGCCCAGTCCGACGTCGTGCTGCGCGGTCACGCGATCGAGTGCCGGATCAACGCCGAGGACGCTTCGAAGAACTTCGCGCCGGCGCCGGGGACGATCGGTACCTACCGGGAGCCCACCGGACCGGGCGTCCGGGTCGACTCGGGCGTCGGCCCGGGCTCGGAGATCTCCCCGATGTATGACCCGATGGTCGCCAAGCTGATCGTCTGGGACGCCGACCGGGACCAGGCCACCGCCCGCATGCTCCGCGCCCTGGGCGAGTACGAGATCACCCAGCTCAAGACGCTCATCCCGTTCCATCAGGCGATCCTCGCCACCCGACAGTGGGCCGACGCCGAGACCTGCCGGGACCTGATCGAAGACCGCGCCTGGCTCAAGCAGCTCGCCTTCACCGCCCCGCCGGCGACCGACGCCGACGACGAGCTGCCGGACAGCGTCGAGCAGGCCTACACCGTCGAGGTGTCGGGCAAGCGGTTCGACGTGACGGTCATCGGGCCGCCGTTCGCGGGCGGCGGGGTCGCCGTGGCGGGCAACGGCGCCGTGGGCGCTGCGGCCACGGGCATCCGCCGGTCCCCACGCCGCAACGAGCGGGCCGGTGGTGGCGGCGGGGGCGGCGACACGCTCACCTCTCCGATCCAGGGCACCGTGCTCAAGGTCGCCGTGGAGGCCGGTGCGGCCGTCGAGGAGGGGACGCTGGTGTGCGTGATCGAGGCGATGAAGATGGAGAACGAAATCACCGCGCACAAGGCGGGGACGATCGCCGAGCTGCCGATCGCCGTCGGGGCCTCGGTGGCCAACGGCGACACGATCGCCGTGATCAGCACCGCGTCCGAGTAAGCCGTCTCAGCGCGCTGCGGTCACGCGCTCCACGTTGGCGTCGTGGATCCGGCGCTGGACCGGGTTGGAGCGGCCCGGGGGCAGGCTCGTCGCCTCCGGCTCACGCTCGAGCGCCTCGAGGTAGGCGTCGTCGTCGCCGAGGATCTCCTGGGCGCGGCCTCCGGTCAGCGGCGCGCCGTGGCCCGGGATGACCCAGTCGGCCTGGTCCACCAGCGGCCGCAGCCGCGCCAGGGTGGCGCGATACGCCACCACCGACCCGCCCGCCGCCAGCATCGGGATCTCCACCGTTGACAGGTAGTCGCCGCACACTAGCGCTCGCGCCCACGGGAGCCAGTATGCGGCGCCATCGGCGGTGTGGCCGTCGGCGGCGGTCAGCTCGAGCTCGCGGGTGGCGCCGGGGGAGCCGAGCTCCACGCGACCCGGCACCGGCAGCGCCTGCAGCGAGCCCAGCCCCAACGCACCGCGATCCTCGACGTAGTGCTCGGCGTCGAACTCCCGCAGCTTGCGCTGCGCGTCGCCGAGCTCGGTTCCGAGCCGCTCCGCGGTCGACTCCGCGCAGCCGAGCGACGCCTCGGGGTAGGCGATCCGGCTGAGCAGGTGGTCCCAGTCGCCGTGGGTGATGAGCAGCCCGGACACCGGGAAAGCGGCGTGCTCGAGCACCTCGGGCAGTGCCCGCAGCTCCTCGGGGTATACCGGGGAGTCGATCACGAACCCCTCGTCCTCGCTGCGGACGGCGGTGCACGTCGTCTGCCACACGTCGGAGACGAACACCAGCACGTCGGCGTGCAGGGCCAGGGCGCGCATCGCAGCTCGGGTGGCGTCGCGTCGGGCCCGCTGGCGGCCCTCGCTCAGCCGACGCCGATCAGCTTCGCCGCTTCCTTGAGGCTGGAGACCTCGGCGTCGGGCTTCTTCTGCCCCGCCTCGAGCTGCTGCTTGGTGCGGTTGACCCAGATGACCGGGATCTTCTTCTTCAGGCACGGCTCGACATCGTGGTAGTAGCTGGCGCCGATGTGCACCCAGCCCTTCTTGGCGCCGATCCGCCGCTCGCACTCGGTGAAGTGCGCGGGGTCGGGCTTGTAGGAGCGCACCTGCTGGGCGGTGACGACGAGGTCGAAGTCAAGCGGGATGTGGCGCCGTGTCTGGCCGAGCAGCTTGTCGTCGATGTTGGAGATCAGTCCGATCTTGTGGGTCTTGGCGATCTTGGTCAGCGTCGCGTTGGTCTCCTTGAACGGCTTCCAGCGGTGGACCGAATCGGGCAGGAACCCGGACCGCGATGGCTCCAGCGGCCAGGCGAGCTGCTTGGCGATCTGGACCGCGGTGCGGCGCAGGACCTCGGCGTACAGCTCGTAGGAGCCGGCCTCGATCTGCTGCTGGATCTCGTGGAACAGCGGCAGCAGCTCGTCGCGCTCGACGGTGAACCCGTCGCGGTCCGCCTCCGCGGTGAACGCTTCGAACGCGCCGGTGTCCCAGTCAATCAGCGTTCCATAGACATCGAAGGTCACGAATGAGATGGTTTTAGGAATCGCCATGGGGCGATGATGATGCCATGGCGCCCCCCTGCGGCGCGTCGTCGTGCTTGCGGCAGCTCGTGGCGATCGCTTCCCGGCGGGCCGACGTGCCGCCCGCGATCCCCGCCGCGACCCGTCCCGTCGTGCCGCCGGCGAGCCTGAATCACTACAGTGAAACGCCGCTATGGATCTCCTCGAATACCAGGGCAAGCAGCTGTTCGCACGCCATGGCGTGTCGGTCCCTGACGGTCGGCCGGCGCGGACGGTCAAGGATGCCGTATCCGCCGCCGAGGCGATCGGTTACCCCTGTGCGATCAAGGCGCAGGTGCAGATCGGGGGCCGCGGCAAGCTCGGCGGGATCAAGATCGCGACGAGCTCAGCGGAGGCGCAGGAGTACGCGTCGGCGATCCTCGGCATGGACATCAAGGGGCTCACCGTTCACGAGCTGTGGATCGAGGGCGCGTCGGAGATCGCGTCGGAGTACTACGCGTCGGTCGTGTTCGATCGCTCGGCCAAGGCGGCGCTGGTGATGCTCTCCACCAAGGGCGGGATGGACATCGAGCAGGTCGCCGACGAAGACCCGGACGCGATCGCCCATCTCCACGTCGACCCGTTGCTCGGCTTCCAGGACTTCCACGGCCGCCGGCTGGCGTTCGAGGCCGGCGTCGACGCCGACGTCGTCCGGCCAATCGGCGCCATGCTGGCCAAGCTGTACGAGGTGTTCACCTCCGAGGAGTGCACGCTGGTCGAGGTCAATCCGCTGATCATCACGCCCGAGCGTGAGGTCAAGGCGCTCGACGCCAAGGTCACGCTCGACGGCAACGCCCTGTATCGCCACGCCGACAACGCCGAGCTGCGCGACCTGTCGGCCGAAGATCCGCAGGAGCGGATGGCCTCCGAGCGCGGCCTCACCTACGTCAAGCTCGACGGCGACATCGGCATCCTCGCCAACGGCGCCGGCCTGTCGATGTCCACCCTCGACGTCGTCGCCGAGGCCGGCGGCGCCCCCGCCAACTTCCTCGACGCCGGCGGCGGCTCGCGCGCTGACGCCATCACCAGCGCGGTCGAGGTCATCCTCTCCGACGCCAAGGTCAAGGCGGTGCTGTTCAACATCTTCGGCGGGATCACCCGCTGCGACGAGGTGGCCAAGGGGCTGATCGAGGCGTTCAGCCAGATCACCCCCACGGTGCCGTTCGTCGTCCGCCTCGACGGCACCAACGGCGACGAGGGCCGGGCATTGCTGGCCGAAGCGAACCTGCCGGGGGTCTATCCCGAGGCGACCATGGACGGCGCGGCGGCCAAGGTCGTCGAGCTGGCGAACGCGAGCGGCGGATGAGCATCCTGATCGACGAGCGCACCCGCCTGTGCACCTCGGGCATCACCGGGCGCGAGGGCACGTTCCACTCGCTGCGCAACCGCGAGTACGGCACCCAGGTCGTCGCCGGCGTCACCCCCGGCAAGGGCGGACAGGACGTCGAGGGCATTCCGGTCTTCAACACGTTCCACGACGCGGTGCAGCGCGAAGGTGCCAACACGGCGATGATCTTCGTCCCGCCGCGGTTCGCCGCCGACTCGATCCTCGAGGCCGAGGACGCCGGGATCGAGCTGATCATCTGCATCACCGAGGGCATCCCTGCCCACGACGAGCTGCGGGTCTACAACACGCTCAAGAAGAACGGCCGCTCGCGGCTGATCGGGCCCAACTGCCCGGGCATCCTGTCACCCGGCAAGGCCAGCGTGGGGATCATCCCGGCGTCGTTCTTCAGCGCCGGCAACGTCGGCGTCGTGTCGCGCTCGGGGACGTTGACCTACCAGATCGGCAACGTCCTGGCCCAGAGCGGCTTCGGCAACTCCTCCATCGTCGGCATCGGCGGCGACCCGGTTCCGGGCACTGACTTCATCGACGTGATCGGGATGTTCCAGGAGGATGAGGAGACCGAGCTGATCGTCATGTGCGGCGAGATCGGCGGGGACGCCGAGGAGCGCGCCGCGGACTTCATCGCCGATCACGTGACCAAGCCGGTGATCGGGTACATCGCCGGCTTCACCGCTCCGGAGGGCAAGACGATGGGCCACGCCGGCGCGATCGTGTCCGGCTCCCATGGCACCGCGGCCGCCAAGGCGCAGGCGCTCGAGGCCAAGGGCGTGCGCGTCGGGCGCACCCCCACCCAGGTCGCCGAGACCGCCGTTTCGCTGCTCGGCGCCGGCTGAGCCGCGCGCCTCACCGCCCCGCGCCGGGGCCCCGGGCCGGCTGAGCCGCGCCGGCGGGCCGACCGGTGGCCGCATAGGTGTCCGCGTAGCGATCCGCGACTCCCAGGGCCGACGGCCGCCGTCAGTCAGCGGCGCGTGACCGCCAGGATCCGCTGGGCTCGCCCCGCCCGCTCGCGCGCTGCGACGAACGGCGCCGCATCTACCAGCCCAACGCCACCCCGC
>DATCFW010000506.1:0-13322 GCA_036509295.1 Solirubrobacteraceae bacterium
CCACGTGCCCTGGAGCGTCGGGACGGCGGACCTCCTTGGCCTGCTGGTGCTCGACGGTCTGCTCATCCGATCGGTTCAGGTCGCGGAGCGGCAGTGCGGAGAGCTCGTCGGTCGCGGATCGATTCTTCGGCCCTGGGACCATTTCGGGCAGTACGCGCCGTTGCCGTTCGAGGTCAGCTGGAGGGTGATCGAGCCGGTTCGGCTTGGACTTCTCGATCAGCGCCTAGTCACGATCGGCGCGCGCTGGCCGCCGCTGATCCACGGGATCTTTCGTCGGGCCGTCGAGCGATCGCACGCGCTCGCACTCGACGTCGCCATCCACAGCCTTCAGCACATCGAGTTGCGGCTGCTTGTCCTGTTCTGGCATCTTGCGGACCGGTTCGGACACGTCACAACGGAGGGGACGATCGTTCCCCTGCGGCTCAGCCACGGCGACGTCGCCGAGCTGATCGGCAGCCAGCGACCGTCGACATCGTCGCGCCTGTCTGCACTCGCCAAGCGCGGTGAACTCGTCCGTCGACCGGACCGCACCTGGTTGCTGCCGGGCGAGCCGCCGGCTGAGCTGCGTGACATGCGCGCCCGGGCACGCGCGCTGCGCGGAGACGCCGGGGAAGCCTCAGCCGACGCGTAGCTCTCGGCGCGCTCGAGTCCGCCGCGCCGGCGGGCCATCGTCGTCAGTTCGCGGGCCGCGGTTCGTTTGGCACGCCAGTAGGGCCGTCGTTGCACTCAGGCATCGTGGTCGTGATCCCACTGCGCAGGACGGAGCGGCCAGCTCGCGTGCCGCAT
Organism: Solirubrobacteraceae bacterium; assembly: GCA_036509295.1. Lineage (GTDB taxonomy): Bacteria > Actinomycetota > Thermoleophilia > Solirubrobacterales > Solirubrobacteraceae > Palsa-465. Next base: position 787 of record DATCFW010000506.1, read on the forward strand.
ACGCCGGATCTCGGCCTCCACCGCGGCGACCTCGTGGCGCAGGCGGGCGCGGCGACGCTCGGGGCGACGTTCGGCGGTGCTGGCGCTCTTCTCGAGGGTGATGCTGGTCGGGGACTTCTGGGTCAAGGCGTGTTCATCCATGGACAGCAGTGTGAGCGATCAGACGGTGAACCGCAGGGGTTTGGTTCGACGGATGACGCCGTGTCGGTCGGTGCCCGGGCAAGGTTGCTCGGTGACGGCCCGGCTGGGCCTCAGGGCGCCCGAGCTGATCGAGCGGATCGGCGCGGCAGATCTGCGCGCGCCGTCCGACCCCGGGGAGAACGGATCTGGGATCGGCTACGCCGCGGTGATGCCCGAGGAACCGTGCACTGCTTCGCCCGCCGCGATCCAGCCGAGCGGTATTTGCCGCAGCGCTCCGGTCCGCTCGCCCTCACGGATCGCCTCCTCAAACGTTCCTTCGCGCCAATGCTCGGCGCCGCAGAGCCGGGCCAGCCGGTCGCGATGCATCGGGCCCAGTGCGAGCAGCTCTCTCTGCAGACGTCGCGCCTCGGCGGCCACAACCGTCGCACGGTGCTCATCACGCTCGGTGGGTCTGCGGTCAGATCGAATCGGCCGAACGCGTTCGTGAGCCATGACCCTGTCATACCCGACGGTGGGCGCTCCGGCCCGCAGTTGGTCATCCGTCGAACAGTCGCCCGGGATTGGCAGTCTGAGCTCGCAGCCGCGTCAGACGGGGCGACCGCGCTCCGGCCGGGCCTGCGATCAGCCATAGTCGTTGGGTGTTGTCGTGTCCCGGGCGGGCCAGCGAGTTTGGTAGAGGCCGGTCATCGGGAAGCGTGCACGCACGGCCACGACAGAACGGCCGGCCTGACGTTCTCAGCGAGGCCCGTCTCTGTGCCGGAGTGATGTGTGGTGACGTGGTGAGTGGTAGCGATCAACAGAGGAGTGGACAGGCATGGGTCAAGTGGCCGTCGTTACAGGAGCATCGGCCGGCGTTGGGCGGGCCACGGCACGCGCGTTTGCCGAGCACGGATTTGACGTAGCGCTGCTGGCGCGAGGCGAGGCCGGCCTCGATGCCGCCGCTGAGGAGGTGCGCGGCGCGGGGGTCAGGGCATTGGCCATCCCGACCGACGTGTCGCAGTTTGATCAGGTCGATCGTGCTGCCGCCCAGGTGGAAGACGAGCTCGGCCCGATCGACGTGTGGGTCAACGACGCGATGACGACGGTGTTCGCGCCATCCTGGGATGTCAAGCCGGCCGACTTCCAGCGCGCGATGGAGGTCACATTCCTCGGCCAGGTGTGGGGCACGATGGCGGCGCTCTCCCGGATGCGCCCACGCGACCACGGCTCGATTGTCAACGTCGGATCTGCGCTCGCGTTTATCGGGATTCCGCTGCAATCAGCCTACTGCTCATCAAAGTTCGCCTGCCGCGGCTTCTTCGAGTCCACCCGAGCCGAACTGATTCACGAGAAGAGCAATGTCCGGATCAGCATGGTTCACCTCCCGGCCGTCAACACCCCCCAGTTCGATTGGTGCCAGACCGCCATGTCGCATCATCCGATGCCGGTCCCGCCGATCTACCAGCCCGAGATCCCGGCCAAGTTCATTCTCGACGCCGCGCTCGATGGCCGGCGCGACAAGATCATCGGCTCCTGGAACAAGATGCTGGTGGTCATCGCGAGCCTCGCCCCCGGGCTGGGGAACCAGTACGCCGCGATCGGCGCCTGGGAAGCTCAGCTCACCTCACAGCCCGTCCGCCCCGACCGCCCGGCCAACCTCCACCACCCCGTCGATCACGAGACCGACCACGGCGCCCACGGGTCCTTTGGCGACAAGGCCGGGGGCTTCATGGACCCGAGCTTTCTCAAGTCGCTGCCGAAGACCATCAAGACCTTCTGCGTCGCCGTGGCGCACACCGCTCAAGACAAGAAGCTGGTCCGCGAGAACCACAAGCGCCGCGGCGGCTAGGGCACGGCTAGGGCTCGGCTAGGGCACACGCCGCCCTAACCGCTACCGGTCCGGGCCGGTTGCGGGTGGCGGACGTCGTGCTCGGCCTGTTCACGTGTCTCCTCGGTGGCCCGGGCGGCCTGCAGCGCTCGGCACCAGCGCCGTGTCGTGAAGAACAGGATCGCCGGCACGACCCAGATCCCGACCCGGAACGCGAACAGCTGGACGTTGTAGCTGAGGCCGAAGAGCACGAAGATGCGATCGGCGGCGCCGAAGACGAAGATCAGAAACACCCAGGTGAGGAACGCCACCCCGAACGCGGTGCGGTTCGGGGCGTCGCTGGGGCGATCGGCGAGGTTGTGCACCCGCCGGTCGCGGGTCAGCCGGCGTTCGATCCAGGGGAAGGAGCCCAGCACGCCGACGACGACCGTCGGGAACACGATCCCGCCCCAAAATGGATTCGGGATCAGCGTCCAGTGTCCGACTGTCACGTCGAAGCTCGGCATCAGCCGCAGCGCGCCGATCAGCCAGCCCAGGTACCAGTCGGGCTGCGCCCCGTTGGTGGCCTGCCAGGGCTCGAACGGACCCCATTGCCAGATCGGGTTGATCTGGGCCAGTCCGCCGAGCAGGAACAAGATGCCGACGACGAAGAACATGAGCGCCAGTGAACGGGGCAGCTGTGCGGGAAACATCGGCACCCCGACGATCCGGCGGTTGGTGGTCCGGCGGCTCTCCCGAAACTGGGTGTGATGGCGCGCCGCGATCAGTGCCAGGTGAACGACGATCAGCGTCGCCAGCAGCGCCGGGATCAGGAACACGTGGGCGATGTACATCCGCGAGAAGAACTGGGTGTTGCCGGGGAATGTGCCCCCGAACAGCCCCAACATCAGCGGGCCACCCACGACCGGTATGGATAGGCCCACCCCGTAGCCGATCGCCAGCCCGATCCCCGACAGCAGGTCGTCGACCAGCGAGTAGCCCAGGTAGCCCTCCAGCAGGGCGACGAACAAGAGCGTCAGCCCGACGACCCAGGTCAGCTCTCGCGGACGCCGAAACGCGCCGGTGAAGAACACCCGCATGAGGTGCATCACCAGCGACACCATGAATATGTCCGCCGCCCAGTGGTGGGTCTGGCGCATCAGCAGCCCCGCCTTGTCGACCAGTGACAGCTGAAGGACGGACTTGTAGGCCGCGCTCATCGTCTGGCCGTCGAGCGGAGTGTAGGAACCGTGATAGACGGTCTTGGCGGTGCTCGGATCGTAAAAGAGCGCCAGGTAGGTTCCGGTAGCGATCAGGACCATGAATGAGTAGAGCGCCACCTCGCCGAGCAGGAACGACCAGTGGTCGGGGAACAGGTAGCGCAGCGACTTGCGCATCAACGGCGAGGCGGCGGTGCGCTCGTCGATGAAACGGACGGGATCAGCGATCGGATCGCTCACGTGGGCTGCTCCCTGACCGCCCACCACGCCGGGCCGACGCGTCCGGAGAAGTTGCCGCTCGCGCGCAGGTACCCGTCGGTGCCGATCATCAACGGCAACTGCGGCAGCGGACGGCCGGCGGGGCCATAGATGACGCTGGCCCCGGTGTAGGGGTCAAAGGTCGAGTAATGGCACGGGCAGACCAGGGCGTTGTTGGGCTCCAGCGCGGGGAACAAGGGGTTGCGGTACAGCCCGATCGCGCAGCCGGCATGGGTGCAGATCTTCGAGTAGGCGAGGATGCCGCCGGGCGCCCAGTCCTCCCTGCCGGCGGGAAGCTCGAGCTTGGCCGGATCCAAGCGAATGATCACGACCGGCGCGCCGAGGTCCTCCATGTTGGCTCCTTCGGGAAACCCGGTGTAGAAGGTCTGCATGTCGACGTCCGCGGCGACCATCGGAGCTCCGTGCTCGTCCACCACGCGCAGCCCGCGATGCCATGGCGTCCGGTCAAGTGGCCCGGTGTCCCACAGCGGTCCGATCGACACCAGCGGCGTCATCGCCGCCAGACCCAGAGCCCCGCCGGTGGCCGCGCCGGCCCCCAGCAGCAGGCGCTTGCGCGTGAACCGGCTCCCGCCCTCATGGATCATCTCAACGATCTCCTGCTGCTGCTCGGGATCGGCCTCGGGGTAGTCGTCCTCGAGCTCCTCGGTGACCACCAGCCGCTTGGCCACCACGGTGAGCGCGCCGCCGATGCACAGCAGGCACATGCCCAGGCAGATCCCGAGCAGCTGATCCGGGAGGGCGCCCGAGCTGAACTGGTCATAGACGACGATGAACCCGAGCGCGAACAGACTGGCAGTTCCCAGCAGGACCAGGACCAGGTTCTCGGCTCTGCGGTCAGGTGCTCCGGCCGGGACGATCCGCTCGCGGCTGGGCGGCGCCGTCGCGCCGCTCGCGATGTCGGGGCCGGAGCCGCCGCCGCGCGGCCGCCGCGCCCTTCGGCGCAGCATGGTCAGCAGCGCGACCAGCCATTGCCACGGTTTCATCGGCGTCTCCTCCTTCCCACCATCCGGCAGGAGATGATCAGCAGCGGCGCACCGATCCACCAGGCGACGAGTCCCTCCGGGATCGGGCCGAGGTTGCCGATACTCCAGCCGCCACGATTGTCGGGGCGATTGGTGCTGAGCACGTACTTGACGATCGAGCTCAGGTCCGTGTTGGAGATCTGGCGGGTCGAGAAGCGAGGCATCTCGTAGGGTCCGATGCGCACCGCCTCGGCGATCCGGGTCGCCGGGACATTCTGCAACGGGGGGACCTCGGCCCCGGTGACAAAACCGCCTCGGCCCTCGATCTGATGGCAGCCGGCGCAGTGAGTCAAGAACAGCGACTGCCCGTCTGAGAGCGAGGCGCTGCCGGGATCAGGGCGCGGGATCGCCGGTCCGCTGCCGAGCGACGCCACATACTGAATCAGCGATCGGACCTCGTTCTCAGAGAACAGGACCCGCTCCTGTTCTGGTCCGGGCTGGCTGTGGATGCTCCCCAGCGGCATATAGCCGGTGCGCAGATAGAAGTCCGCGGCCAACGCGCCGACGTTGTGCAGCGACGGTCCCGCGCCGGGGATGTCGCCGGCTCCGGGACGCGGGGACTTGATCCCCGAGCCGGCAATGCCGTGACAGCTGGCGCAGTTGCCGGCGAACAGTTGCGCCCCCAGCGCCACGCTCGGGGTGCTCGGTTCGGTGGTGGGGCGCACGATGCCCGATTGGGGCTGTGCCTGGGCCACGCCGGCAGCCGCGAGCGCGACGAACGTGAGCAGCGCGACGGCCCGCGGCAGGGAGGAGCGGGCACGGTGGGTGAAGCGCATCATGATTGCTGACAGATCGGCAGGAGCGGGGCTCCGATGGCGGTCATGACGATGATCGTGAGGGCCAGGGAGTTGACGGTCAGGCCGACGATCGAGAGAAAATGGACGCGTCCCAATGGCGGCGCGGTGCCGTCCCCGCGGAGCTCCTGGGCGTCGACGTCATCGATCCCGAAGGTCGCGCGAAAGATCCGCAGCGAGACCATGGTGGAGGCCAGACCGATCGCGAGGGCGACGACTGACAGCAGGATCTCCCAGGTGTGCACGGCCAGGTTGAAACGCTGAGTGGGCTGGTTGCACTGCGCGAACGTGAAAAACAGGTTGGCGGCGAACTGCAGCACCCAGGCCACGGGCCCGCCGAGGACTCCGAACCAGACCAACGAGGTCGGGGGACGCGTGCTCATAGTGACGGAGAGAGCACCACCAGCACGACCACGACGGCGAGCACGTTGACGACGTACCAGTAGAGAACGAGACCCCTGACCCCGATCAACCAGTAGTTGCTCAGTCCACGAGTGGCGAGCTTCCACAGCACCGCGACGTCGAGCAGGATCCCGAGCAGCACATGGGCGTCGTGCGTCGCCAGCAGCGTGAAATAGATCGAGCCGTAGGCGCTGCTCTGGGGCTTGAACTGATTGAAGTCGTGGCGGAAGAGCACGATCTGTGCGGCCAGAAATCCGCTCTGAACCAGCAGCGCCAAGAGGAGCCACTGCACCGTGCGCCATCGGCGCCCGTTCCGGGCGGCCCGCACAGCGAGCACCAGCACCGGGGTAAAGGCGACCAACGTCGCCGTCACGATCACCGGAGCGGTGACCTCGGGCGCCTTGATCGGGGCGGGCGGCCATCGGCGGGCCCCGAAGTCCAGGTAGAAGTAGCTGCCGATCATCGTGCCGAACAGCGTCACCTCGGCGCACACGAACAGGACCATGCCCCACCAGCCGCTGGGCTGGGCACGCCGGCCGCGATCGACCCGAGCCGCCGCCGGCCCGCGACGCGCCTGCGCGCTGAGCGGCGGTGAACCGGAGCCCGTCTCGGTCATGGGCTCGTCTCGCGTTGGTGCCAGCCGATCAGGGTGAGACCCGCGGCGGCCGCGAAGCCCAGCGCGATCCAATAATGGTGCAGCACCAGCATGACGAAGACCCCCGTGAGCATGAACGCGGTCAGCGGCGGCCACCCCGAGTGCGGGGGCATCGAGAGGATCTCGTCGGCGTCGGCGTCCTGGACCGTGGTGGCGGGCGTCAGGTGGCCACGATTCAGCAGGCCTTCACCCGCGTCGAGACGACCGCTGTCACGCTCGCGGTCAGCGCGGTCCCACATCGGATAGGGGCTGGTGACCGTCGGGATGACGGCGAAGTTGTAGGCCGGCGGCGGCGAAGACGTTGACCACTCCAGCGTGTCGCCGCCGAACGGGTCGTTACCCGCGTCCGCACCCCGGAAGTAGCTGAAAAACAGGTTGGCGACGATCAGCACCAGTCCAACGGCAAGGATGTAGGCGCCGATCGACTCCACGAAGTTCAAGAACGTCCAGCCCAGCCCCGGTGAGTAGGTGTAGTTGCGCCGGGGCATTCCCAGGATGCCGACGATATGCATCGGGAAGAACGTCACGAACGTCCCCACGAACGTCAGCCAGAAGCTGATCTTGCCCACACGCTCGTTGTACATTCGCCCAGTCAGCTTCGGGAACCAGAAGTACATGCCGCCCAGGATCGGGTACACGGCGGCGCCGAAGATCACCATGTGAAAGTGCGCCACCACGTAGTAGCTGTCGTGCACCTGCTGGTCAAACGGGATCGCGGCGACGGTGATCCCCGACAGACCGCCCATGATGAAGTAGACGATGAAACCGACGATGAACAGCAGCGGCGTCTTGAACTGGGGCGTCCCGGTCAGGATCGTGGCGATCCATGCGAACAGTTGAATTGCGGACGGGATCGTGATGATCATGCTGGCGGCGGCGAAGTAAACGGTCGTCAGAGTCGAGAAGCCGACGGTGAACATGTGGTGCACCCACACGCCGAAGCCCAGGAAGGCGACGAGGATCTCGGCCAGGGCCACCAATGGGAACAGCACCATCTTGCGGTGCACGAACGTCGGGATGATCGCGGTGGCGATCCCGAACGCGGGCAAGATGATGATGTAGACCTCGGGGTGACCGAAGATCCAGAACAGGTTCTGCCACAACAGCGGAGCGCCACCGAACGCGGCGTCATAGAAGTGAAAGCCAAGCTGCCGATCCAGCTCCAGGAACAGCGCGGCGACGCTCAGTGACGGCAGCGCGAACAGCAGCGCGAAGGCGACGGCCAGGAAGGCGAAGCAGAACAGCGGCATCCGGTTGATTGACATGCCCGGCGCCCGGAGCTTGAAGATCGTGACGATGAAGTTGATTGACGCGATCGTGCTCGAGATGCCGTTGAAGATGAGCCCGTAGCCGTAGTAGTCGATGTTGTTGCCCGGGTCAAACTGCTTAGAGGCCAGCGGGACATAGTCAAACCAGCCGGCGTTGGGGGCGTGTCCCTGCACCAGCGAGGCGTACATGAACAGCCCCGAGCCGAGAAAGATCCAGTAGGAGAGCGCATTGAGGCGGGGAAACGCCATGTCCCGCGCCCCGATCATCAACGGGATGAGATAATTGCCGAACGCACCCGTGGTCATCGGGATCACGAACAGGAAGATCATCGTGATCCCGTGCATCGTGAACACCTCGTCATAAGCCTGAGGCGAGAGCACGGTGCCATTGGGCCCGATCAGCTGCGTGCGGATCAACAGCGCCTCGACGCCGCCGGCGCCGAAGAACGCCAGCGCCGTGAAGAAGTACATGATCCCGATGCGCTTGTGATTGGTCGTCGTCAACCAGCCCCACAGCCCCCGACGCTCGATCCAGATCTGATCGAGCTCGTCGACGTAGCGCTGCCCGCGGGGTGAGACGACCGTCGCCATTTACTTGAGCTCGTCCAGGTAGGCGACCAGCTCGGACACCTGCGTGGCGTTCATGCCGAGATCGGGCATCCGGTCTCCGGGCTTGATCTTCTGCGGGTTCCGGATCCACGCGGCCAGCCACGCCGGCCGGTTGGGGATCTCGGCCGCCGCCAGCGTTGTCCGCGTCGCCAGGTGGGTCAGATTAGGCCCGACGTCGCCACGCGCGGGCGTTCCCGCGATCGTATGACAGCTCGCGCACTGGCTGTTCATGAACACGCGCTCACCGGCCTGGGCCTGGGCCGACGGGGGCGGGGGCGCCGGACGCGACTGGTTGGCCAGCCACGCGCGAAACGCGGCCGGTGTCTGGACGAACACCTCGAGGCCCATATGGGCGTGCTGGAAGCCACAGAACTGTGAGCACTGACCCCGATACTCGCCGGTCGAGGTGGCATCAAGCAAGATGCGGTTCCGCAGGCCCGGGATCATGTCGATCTTGCGGTTCAGCGCCGGCACCCAGAAGCTGTGGATGACGTCCGCGCTGGTCGCCACCAGGTTGACGCGCGTGTTGACCGGGATGTGGATCTCGTTCGCGGTCACCGCCCGGCCCCCGTCATAGCGCACCTCCCACCACCACTGGTGTCCGATCACGTCCACCGTCATCGAAGTGGTCCGTGGATTGGGCGGAGCCGTCTGCCCCACCAGGTACACGTCGGACACACCGAACAGGGCCACCAGCGCGACGAGCGGAACAGCGATACCAAAAAGCAGCACCATGCCCTGCGTGAGATCCTCGCGCTCGCCGACGAACGGCAGCCCGGGAGTGTCTCGCTTCACCCACGCCACGATCAGCAGGGCAAGCGCGCCGAAGAAAACCACGACAGCAGCAGCCAGCATCCACCACCACAGCAACGCGATGTCGTGCGCCGGCTTGCTCCGAGTCGTAAGGATCGACTGCTTCCCGCAGCCAGCCAGCCCGACGGCGAGCACGAGCAAGCCCGCCAGCCTCGACCGCCGCAGCGCTGACCGCCGACGACCCGAATCTGAGCACAGACAGGCCGGCACGGTCGGGCCAGCGGTCGTTGCCGGCGCCACGCCACCGACCGGCCCCCTGCCCTTTCTTACTCCCACTGCGCTCCCACTGCGCTCCAAACCGTGGCTATTGCGAAGAGCGCCACCGGGGTCTGGGGCGACGCGATCAACCGGACCTACGCCCAGCGAAATGTGCTGGCGATTCTAATGATGTTCAACCGGCTCGGCAACCATTCTCGGTGGTCGTGACGCGTGCCTCGCCGGGCCGTGGCGGTCAGCGACTCAGGACTGACTGTCGGTTCGACCATCATCGCGATGCACGACCGCCAACTCCATGGCGGCGACGAGGAGATAGACCAGCGTGGCCAGGAAGGCGGCCAGCGGCCAGACGACCGGGCCGGAGATCAGCGCCACCAGCGCAGCCGCGCCCAACGATGAGCCCACCGCGATAGCCTGCACGATCCCGGTGCGCGTGAGCTCTCCGCCGGCGTCCGCCAGCGGCTTATGATCAAGCTGACGCACCCCGACCGCGACAAGCATGAAGCCGGCGATCGCACCGGCGAGGAACAGGAAGATATCGCCGACCGCTGGGGTTCCGTGACCGCGTTCGAGCACCGCACCGGTCGTCCAGATCGTCAGGGTATAGCCGTAGGGCAGGGCGCTTCCGCGCACGACGGTCGTCAGCGCCCGGAGATACTGGCCTTCTGACCTCCGCGTCATCGGCTGGCGGCGTGCCGGTACCCCGGCCGGGCCTCGGCGTAGGTCGTGGCCGCGTTGATCAGCGCCAGGTGCGTGAGTGCCTGCGGGAAGTTTCCGAGCATTTCGTGGCTGTCGGCCGCCATCTCCTCTGAGAACAGGCCTACGTCGTTGCCGAGGCCGACCAGCTCGTCCATGAGCGTTTGCGCTTCGTCGAGGCGGCCCAGCCGGACGAGGGCGTGAACGATCCAAAACGCGCAGGCGAGGAATGTCCCTTCGGTGTCCGGCATGCCGGTGTAGCGGTACAGCAGCGGCCCGGCGCCGAGGCGCTCGCGGAGTCGATCTACCGTCCGGTGAAACCGTTGGGGGTCGCTGGTCTCGTAGTCCATGAACACGCCGACGAGAACGCCGGCGTCCAGCTCCTCCCCGTCCGCGGAACGCGCGTACGCTCCCAGCGTCTCTGACCAGCAACGCTCCTCCACGAACGCGCGGACGCGTCCGGCCGCGTGGCGCCACCGATCCTCGTGCCCGCTCGGAATCTTGCCCTCGCCGGCGAGCTTCAGTGCACGGTCAAGCGCGATCCAACACTGCATCTTGGAGGCCGTGTAATGCAGTCGGGTGCCAAGCTCCCAGATCCCGGAGTCACGCTCCACCCACGCCTGACAGACATAGTCGGCGACCCCGGCCAGACGCGCTCCCACGTCGTCGTCGAACGCAAAGCCGCGGTCGGCGTAGAGCGTCGCGGCCTGAAACAGGTCGCCGTAGTTCCCCAGCTGTTTTTGATCGACGGCGCCGTTGCCTTGCAGCACCGGGCGCGAGCCGCGGTAACCGGCCACCTCGAGCGGTTCCTGGCCGATGTTCGAACCGCCGTCCAGACGGTAGAACGGATGCAGGCGCGGATGATGCTCGGCGGAGGCGGTCATGACCCAGTCAAAGAAGCGCGCCGCCTCGTTCTCATCCCCGAGGCGGATCAGAGCGTCGACGGCAAAGGAGGAGTCCCGCAGCCAGCAGAAGCGATAATCCCAGTTGCGCGGACCACCCACCGTCTCGGGCAAGCCGGTGGTCGGCGCGGCAACGATCGCGCCGGTGGGAGCGTGGACGAGCAGCTTGAGCACCAGGCCGCTACGCAACACGGCGTTTCGCCAGGGCCCGTCGTACGGGCTCGCGTCAGACCACTCCTGCCAGCGCCGGATCGTTTCAGCAAGACGATCCTCAAGGTCGACTGGGGTGGCAAAGGGCAGTGAACCATCGGATATCGAGATCGCGCTGACCAACAGCAGGGAGCGCTCTCCGGCAGCGAGCATGAAGTCCGCGTCGATGGCCCCGTCGGAGATCCGCGGATCGCCGGCCTCCCAGGACTGCAGGACGACCGCGTCGCCGTCCCGCGCGGCCACGATCCCCTCGGCCCATCGCTCGATGCGAGCCGGACGATGCGTGTGCCCGAAGCGGGGAGCGACTCGCCATGCCATGGGCACCTCTCCGCTCACGCCCTCGACCCGGCGGACAAGCTCACGGACCAGACGATCGTCTGGCGCAAGGGCCAGCGCGTCGGTCACACGGACCGAACCATCAGCGGTGTAAAAGGTTGTCTCCAGGACATTTGTGCCCGGGAGATATCGTCGGCTCACCTCGTAGGGTGCCACTGGCGCAAGCGCGAAGCGGCCGCCCCGATCAGAATCGACCAGCGCCCCGAAGACGAACGGCCCGTCGAAGCTCGGCAGACACAGCCAATCCACCGCGCCGTCCAGACCCACCAGCCCAACGGTGTGTTGGTCACCGATCGCCGCGTAGTCGCGGATCGGGAGATACCCGTCGACCCGCTCCGGCCGCCGGCGAGCAGCCTCCCCTGCAGTGGACGAGGCGGTGCTCATGCTCGCGCCCGCACGGTTACGCCGGCCGCGGCCGCCCGCACGGGCTGAAGCCACCGCTCAGCAATCAGGCATCCACCGCGTGGGCGCCCACTAGCCGGCGTCATCCTCGGCCTCCTCACCGTGTTGGACGATGTCTCCCTCTTTGAACAGGATTCCTTGGGCGATCGCGCGCCAGGTTGGATCGCATCTGAGCAGGAACTCGAGGTCCATGCTGAAGTGCTTGAACTCCTCCTCCTGCGCGTTGCGCATGATGTCTCGCGCGGCCGCGTTGGTTTCGACCGCGAGACGCTGCTGATACCAGCCGATCGCTTCTGCCTCCTCGGTCAGGGAGGCCGACATTCGCGCAAACGTCCGTGCCTCAGGGGGCAGCTCATCCGGCGGCTCGTGATATTGATCAAATCCCACTCTGGCTCCCTCGGGTTGTGCTATGGGCTTCATGACGGTCCACCGCCCGCCCCTTCGGCGAGCCCAGCGCGGCGTTGACGGCCGGGGGTTTGTCCTGCTTCGGGTCCGACCGCTCAGCGGCCGGGGAGAAATTCTTGAAGCTTTTGCTTGGCTGACTGCGCGATCATCGATCCGGCCTGGGGGTCTCCGCCGAGCAGGGCGTACATGAATGATTTGGCCTGCTCGATGGTGATGTGCGGCGGCAGCGGCGGCACATCGGGGTCGGTGATCGCCTCGATCAGCACCGGGCGGTCGGCGGCCAGCGCTTCGGTCCACGCCCCGGCGACCTGATCCGGTGAGTCGACGCGGATTCCCTTGAGCCCGATCAGCTCCGCCCACTGGGCGTAGTGCACGTCGGG
>DATCFW010000507.1:0-2970 GCA_036509295.1 Solirubrobacteraceae bacterium
CTCTCGGAGGTCATCAGCCCGGATGCATGACAAGCGTAGGTGGCTGCCCCGCTGGCAGCGCATTGAGCTCGTCGAGCTCTGTCTCGAGCAAGGATTGACGCGTCGCCGACGCGCGGCCGCGCCAGCGACCGCGTCGACCCGGGTCACCATGTCGGCGAACATCGCGAGCTCGGCCTCGCGCCGCCTCCCGGCCCCGGAGCGAGCAGCGCATCGAGCGCGACATCCCGCTGCAGATCGCCCGACATGCTGAGCCACTCGGGCTCCATGAACTGCATCGCCATCCGAACCAGCAACTCTGTCGCAACCGGTGCGCCACCTCTTGCGCAGGGCATCACTCCCACAGCGGCGTGCCGGCTAGCAAAGCACGAGCACCGGACGGTCTCGCGAAAGCCGGGCGGAGGTGATGAGGCTCCGCCCGGCCCGCGAAGGTTGCGCCGTCCCGGTTCTAGCCGGCGGCTAGGACGTCACCCGCGGCGACAGCAGACGGCCCGTAAGCAGGCATTCGCGCCGGTGACCTTCGGTGCGTTCGCCCGATCTCGCGATGCTGCCGATCGAGCCCCTTTCAGAGCATTTGCTACTGCGGGCAAATCCGCCCGTCACAGAGTTCAGTAAAACCTGTACGCGTTCAGTTGGTAGGGGGACATAACTCTGGCGCGTCGAATCCTGGGGTGTGGATCGGGTTGAGGGGGAGGCGATCTATGAGCGGGGTCGTGATGCTGTCGTCTCGGTGTTGTTGGCGCTGTCGGAGCAGAACGAGCGTCTGCGGGTCCAGGTAGAGAGCCTGATCGCTCGGGTTGCCAGGCAGGATGAGCGGATCGCGCAGCTGGAGCGGCGGCTGGGTCGTAGTTCGCGCAATAGCTCGCAGCCGCCGAGCGTGGATCCGCCCGGGACGGCGCCCAGAAGGGGCAAGGATTCCTCGGGGCGCCGGCAGGGTGGCCAGCCGGGTCATGAGGGCAAGGGGCGTCCGTTGTTGCCGGCGTGGGCGGTTGACGAGGTCGTCGACCATTGGCCGACTGACTGTGAGTGCGGGCGCCGCTTCGCGCCGGGCGAGCTGGTCGCGGCCGGCGATCCGGTGCGCCACCAGGTCGAGGAGCTGCCCGTGATCACGGTCACGGTCACCGAGCATCGCTTCCAGCGCGTGTGTTGCCCGGGCTGCGGGCGCCGGCGGCGGGCCGAGCTGCCGCGCGAGGTTGCCGGGAGCATGTTCGGTCCGCGGTTTCACGCGGCGGTCGCGGCGCTGTCGGTGCGCAACCGGATCAGCCGCCGCGATGTCGTGGAGCTCTGCGAGCAGTTGTTCGGGTCGCGGATCAGCAGCGGCACGGTCGACGCGATCCTCTGCCGCGTCGCGGACGCGCTCGTCGACCCGTGCGAGGACCTCCTGGACCGGTTGCGCGCGAGCCGGGCGGTGCACATGGACGAGACGGGCTGGCGGACCGCTGGTCAGCGCCGCGCCCTGTGGGGCATCTTCGATCAGCGTCACGCCTACCTGCACGTCGCGGCGGACCGTCACGAGGATCACGCCAAGAGCCTGCTCGCCGACACCAAGGCGGTCGTGACCAGTGATCGCTGGTGGGCCTACACGCACTTGCCGCTCGCGCGCCGCCAACTTTGCTGGGCGCATCTCGCCCGCGACTTCAAAGCGCACGCCGAGGGCATGGCCGCCGAGCGCGAGTTCGGGCAGCACGGCCTTCGCGTCTGTGAGCGCGTGTTCTGGGCCTGGGAGGTCTTCCAGCACACCCACGACCGCCGCCAACTCCAGGCGACGATCCGCGAACTCCAGCGCGAGTTCAAACCGATCGTGCGCCGCTACGCGGGCAAGAGCCCGCGCTACAAGTACTGCCGCGGCATCGCGCGCAACCTCCTCAAAGCCTGGCCCGCGCTGTGGACCTTCGCGAAACATCCCGCCGTCGAGCCAACCAACAACCATGCCGAGCGAGCACTGCGCGGCGCCGTCATCTACCGCAAGCTCAGCCTCGGAAGCCAAAGCAGCGACGGCGAACAACGCATCGGGCGCCTGCTCAGCGTCCACACCACCTGCCGACTGCAACGCCGGCCGCTGCACGCCTACCTCACCGACGCCATCGCCGCCCACAACCGCGGCGACCCCGCGCCCCTGCTCACCTGAGCCGGGACACTGAACGCTTACTAAAACCTGCCAATTTGCAGGCGATTCAATAGCGGGGGCGGGATTCGAACCCGCGACCTTCGGGTTATGAGCCCGACGAGCTACCAGACTGCTCCACCCCGCGACGCACCTACACGTTAGCAACTCGACGCGCGAGCGACCCTCGCGCGCCCCTGCGCACCGTCTCGTCCCCGACTCCTGCCGCCCGCGAGCAACACCGCCAGCGATCCCACGCCGTCCTCCGGCGAGCGGGTCCGCCGGCGCGGTAGACTCCGAACCGGGCTGGATCGAGGAGGAGGCCAGTGTTCGCGCAGGATCCAACCGACACGAGCTACGGCGAGCTCGAGGCGTCGCAGCACTGGGGCAGCGAGGTGGCGGACTTCTACGCGCACCGAGGCTTCGGCACGCGGATCGGCTTTGGCGAGCGCCCAGCCGTGCTCGTCATCGACATGATGGTGGCGTTCACCGATGCGTCGTTCAGCGTGGGCGTCGAGCAGACGCCGACCGTGGAGGCGATCAGCCGACTGTTGGTCGTCGCTCGCGAGCACCAGCTGCCGATCTACTTCACGCGCACCGCCTACGAGCCCGACGGTCGTGACGGCGGCTGCTTCATCGAGAAGGTTCCCGCGCTTCGCGAGCTCGTGCTCGGCTCTCCAGGCGTCGAGATCGACCCCCGCCTGGCGCCGGCGCCCGGAGAGCCGGTGATCCTCAAGAAGTTTGCCTCCTCGTTCCACGGAACGAACCTGCTGTCGCTCCTGGTCAGCGATCGCGTGGACACCCTCATCGTGACGGGCTGCACGACGTCCGGCTGCGTGCGGGCCGCCGCCATCGACGGCGTCTCCTAC
>DATCFW010000508.1:0-6497 GCA_036509295.1 Solirubrobacteraceae bacterium
AACGCACGACCACCGGGACGTCGAAACCGAACTGCGCGGAGATGAGTCGCTGCGCCTCGCGCTCGAGCGCGGCCGGTGACGCGTCGCTGGAGAGCACGATGTTGCCGCTCTGCACGTAGGTCTGCACATCCGCGTATCCGGCCTGCGCGAACAGCGCGCGCAACTCGACCATCGGGACCCGCCGGGTGGCGCCGAGGTTGATCCCCCGCAGCATCGCGACCTGCCGCATCGCGGCGAGTCTAGTGTCCCGTTTGAAAAATTCGGTGGCAGCCTCGCGGCGTCTGGACGCGCATGACGGGCGGCGATGACCCCGCCGGACCACCAGTACGACTTGGGTCATCGCCACCCGCCAGCCACGCCCAGCCACTCGCGAGACCACTCACGAATTTCCCAAACGGGACACTAGCTCGGCACCGGCACGGGCTGGGCCCGGCGGGGTCAGCGCCGGCGCTCCGGGCTCACTCGTCGGTGGGGCGCTGAACGGGCACCGGCTCGGCCGTGTCGGGATGGCCGTTGAGCTCGGCCGGCTCGCCGGCGCCGAGCTCGGGCGTCGCGGCGGGCGCGATCTCCGCCGCCCGCGCCGCCCGCGCCGCGGTCCGCGCCTCCATCGCGTCTCCGCCGGACCGGTCGAGCGCGTCGAGCGTCGACTTGATCAGATCGATCGGCATCGGGAAGACGATCGTCGAGTTCTGCTGGCCGCCGATCTCGCGCAGCGTCTGCAGATAGCGCAGCTGCAGCGTCACCGGGTTGACGCCGATCACGTCGGCCGCCTCGGCCAGCTTCGCGGCCGCCTGGGCCTCGCCCTCGGCGTTGATGATCTTCGCCCGGCGCTCGCGCTCGGCTTCGGCCTGACGGGCGATCGCGTGCTGCATCCGCTCCGGGATCTCCACGTCCTTGATCTCAACGCTGGTGACCTTGATGCCCCACGGCTCGGTCTGGGTGTCGATCACGCGCTGCAACGACTCGTTGAGGTGCTCGCGCTCGGACAGCAACGTATCGAGATCGGCGACGCCCAGCACCGATCGCAGCGTCGTCTGCGCGATCTGCAGCGTCGCCGCCGAGAAGCTCTCCACCTCGGTGACCGCTCGGCTCGGGTCGATCACGCGGTAGTAGGCGACCGCCGTGACGCGCGCCGGGACGTTGTCCCGGGTGATGATCTCCTGTGGGGGCACCGCCAGGGTGACAGTTCGCAGGCTCATCCGCACCATCCGGTCCAGGCTGGGGATGAGCAGGACCAAACCGGGTCCGCGCAGATCCATCAACCGCCCCAGCCGGAACACGACGCCGCGTTCGTACTCGCGCAGCACCCGCACCGAGCTGGCCAGCGCGGTCAGCCCGAGGGCGAGCAGGACGACCAGGACGACGATGATCGCGGTCACCACTAGAGCAGCTCCCATTTCTCGGCTGGGCGGACCGACAGGGTCAGCCCGCTCAGCCGCTCGACCACCACCGGATCGCCGGCATGCAGCTCACACGGCTCGTCGTCCTGGGGTCCGGCTGAACGGGACGCTCGCCACAGCGCGCCCCCCAGCGCGACGCTGCCGCCCGTGTCCGCCCAGCTGCGCACGATCGCGATCTGGCCGATGAGACCCTCCGCGCCGGTGCGAACCCGGCGGCGCGTGGCCTGCATCCCGTGGCGCACCGAGAAGACGATCGCTCCGGTTCCGGCGGTGGCGAGCACCGCTCCGCCGAGCAGGCCCAGGAGCAGTCCCGCGCCAAGGCCGCTGATCGCCAGGACCGCGCCCACCGCCATCACGACCACGCCAAGTCCGCCGGCGATCCCGTGCGTCGGATAGTGCGCCTCGGCGATCGCCACCAGCGCTCCGAGCACCAGCAGGATCAGGCCGAATGAAGTCATCGGGTTAATCGTACGCTTCGCGGACGGGGGCGCGGGCCGGATGCGCCACATTTGCGCCCCAACTCTGATCGATGATCGACTCACGCCAGAAGAACATCGCGCTGCTCGTCGCCGGGTGCTTCTTCATGGAGAACCTGGACGGGACGATCGTCACCACCGCGGCGCCGCGGATCGGACGGGCGCTGCACGTGCCGTCGACGTCGGTCGGCCTCGTGATCGCGGCCTATCTGGTGACGCTGGCGGTGCTCATCCCGCTCAGCGGGTGGATGACCGCCCGGTGGGGCGCGCGGCGGGTGTTCCTGGCGGCGATCGTCATCTTCACCGTCTCCTCGCTGGCCTGTGCGCTCAGCTCGAGCCTGGCCGAGCTCGTCGCCTTCCGGGTGATCCAGGGCGTGGGCGGCGCGATGATGGTGCCGGTCGGCCGGCTCGTGGTGCTGTCGCGGACCGACAAGTCCGACATCCTGCGGGTCATCTCCTACATCGTCTGGCCGGGGCTGATCGCGCCGGTGGTCGCGCCGCTCGCCGGAGGCATCATCACCACCTACGCGAGCTGGCGGTGGCTGTTTCTCATCAACCTGCCCCTCGGCGCGATCGCCCTCGTCGCCGCCGCGCGGCTGATCCGGTCCGGACCGAGCGACGCGCCGCCGCCGCTGGACCGGGTCGGGGTGGCACTGACCTGCACCGGGCTGGCCGGTGCCACGTACATGGCCTACCTGCTCTCCCAGCCGCGGGTGAGCTGGACGGAGGTGCTCGCGTTCGCGGTGGTGGCGGTGGTCACCCTGACCGCCGCCGGGCGCCACCTGCTCGCTGCCCGCCATCCGCTGGTCAACCTGCGCACGTTGCGCGTGCCCACCTTTCGGGTGGCGCTCGGCAGCGGGTCGCTGTTCTGGACTGCGGTCACCGCGGTGCCGTTCCTGCTCACCCTCCTGTTCCAGGACGAGTTCGGGTGGAGTCCGGTCAAGTCCGGTGCGGTCGTCCTGTTCGTGTTCGTCGGCAACATCGGGATCAAGCCGGCCACCACGCCGCTGCTGCGACGCTTCGGCTTTCGCCCGGTGCTGATCGTCGCCACCGCCGGGGCGGCCGCGACGATGGTAGCCGCCGGACTGTTTACCGCCGCCACCCCGATCGTCGCGATCGCGGTCATCGGGGTGCTCAGCGGAGCCGCCCGCTCGACCGGTCTCACCTGTTACTCGACGATCGCCTTCAGCGACACGCCGCCCGGGCAGATCGCGGACGCCAACGCACTGCAGGCCACCGCGCAGCAGCTGTCGATCGGGCTCGGCGTCCCCGTCGGAGCGATCGCTCTGCGGGCCGGGGGTCCGCTCGGCCGGCTGCTGCCCGGCCCGGTCACCGCCGGCAGCTCCTACACGGTCGCGTTCCTGGTGCTCGCGGTGCTGGCGCTGCTGGCGACGGCGGCGGCGGTCAGGTTGCACCCCGACGCCGGCGCGGCGGTCACCCGGCGCCCCAGCCCCGAGCCGGCATCGGCCGGCAGTTGAGCGCCGCCTGGTCCCAGCGAACGGGCTGCGGGTGCTATTACCCTCAGGTGCAGCGACCCGGCCCCCAAACCGCGAGGAAGGCCCGATGACCAACGAAGAGATTCATCAGCTCGCCCAGCGTCTGCGCATCGACTCGATCCGCGCGGCGGCCGCCGCCTCCTCGGGCCACCCGACGAGCTCGATGTCGGCCGCGGATCTCATGGCGGTGCTGATGGCCCGTCACCTGCGCTACGACTACGCCGAGCCGGCGAACCCCAACAACGATCACCTCATCTTCTCCAAGGGCCACGCGTCACCGCTCGTGTACGCGATGTTCCGCGCCGCCGATGCCATCACCGATGAGGAGCTGCTGAGCTTCCGCCGGTTCGGGTCCAAGTTCGAGGGTCACCCGACGCCGATCCTGCCGTGGGTCGACGTCGCCACCGGCTCGCTCGGCCAGGGCATGCCGATCGCCACCGGCATCGCCCTCTGTGCGCGTCAGCTGGACCGCTTGCCCTACCGGGTGTTCACGCTGTGCGGTGACTCCGAGATGGCCGAGGGCTCGATCTGGGAGGCCGTCGAGCATGCCGGGATCAACGGCCTGGACAACCTGGTGACGATCGTCGACGTCAACCGTCTCGGCCAGCGCGGCGAGACGATGCACGGCTGGAACCTCGACTCCTACGCCAAGCGCGCCGAGGCCGCCGGCTGGCACACGATCGAGATCGATGGCCACGACATCGCCGAGATCGACCGCGCGTTCACCGAGGCCGAGGCCACCACCGGCCGCCCGACGATGATCGTCGCCCGCACGATCAAGGGCTACGGCGCCACCGAGACCGCCAACGTGGAGGGCAAGCACGGCCAGCCGCTCAAGGACCCCGACAAGGCGATCCAGGAGCTCGGCGACGTGCCGTGGATCCACGTCGAGGTCGCCAAGCCCGAGGGCTCCGGCACGCCCCACCGTTTCGACTCCGATCCGTCGGTCTCGATGCCGGCCTACGAGCTCGGCGGCGACAAGGTCCCGACGCGCCTCGCGTACGGTCAGGGCCTGGCCGCGCTCATGCGCCGGCGTGGCGACGTGGTCGCGATCGACGGCGAGGTCGGCAACTCCACCCACACCGAGGAGGTGCTCAAGGAGACACCGGAGCGCTTCTTCCAGGCCTACATCGCCGAGCAGATGATGATGGCGACCGCGATCGGCTTCCAGGTCCGCGGATGGACGCCGTTCGCGGCGACGTTCGCCGCCTTCCACGCCCGGTCCTATGACTTCGTGCGGATGGCGGTGATCTCGCAGGCGAAGCTGTGCCTGTGCGGCTCTCATGCCGGCGTGTCGATCGGCGAGGACGGCCCGTCGCAGATGGCGCTGGAGGACCTGGCTGAGTTCCGCGCGCTCGGCAGCTCGGTGGTGCTGTACCCGTCAGATCCCAACCAGACGGTCAAGCTGGTCGAGGCGATGGCCGATCACGACGGCATCTCCTACCTGCGCTCCACCCGCGCCGGGCTGCCCACGCTGTACGGGCCCGACGAGGAGTTCCGGATCGGCGGCGCCCGCGTCGTGCGCGAGTCAGACGACGATCAGGTGACCCTGGTCGGCGCCGGCGTCACCCTGCACGAGGCGCTCACGGCGGCCGATGCGCTCGCCGCCGACGGCATCAACGCCCGCGTCATCGACCTGTACTCGGTCAAGCCGGTCGACAGCGCGACACTGGCGGCGGCATCGAGCGCCACCGGCGGCCGGATCGTGGTGGTCGAGGATCACTGGCCCGAGGGCGGCATCGGGGAGGCGGTCCTCAGCGCGTTCGCCGACGCCGACGAGCGGCCGCGCGTCGTCAAGCTCGCCGTCACGCATCTGCCCGGCTCGGGCAAGATGGCCGAGCTGCTGCACGATTGCGCGATCGACTCCAAGGCGATCGTGGCCGCCGCCCGGCGGCTGGTGGAGCTCGGGCCCCAGATCGGGAGCGCCGCGGCCACCAGCGCCGGCTGAGCCGGGCGGGACGGTATCGCCAGCCTCCGACCGGCTGGCCGACCATCGGGAGATGACATGAACAGCTGGACGATCTTGAATCTGGAATTGAGGCCACACTCACCGGAGATCCTCGCCTCGAACGACGACGCCCGCGCCATCGCGCTGATGATCCCGGCGGGCGAGAGCTTCGACGATCACCAGGTCCACGAACGCGCATGGGTCACCGTGCTGGACGGCGAAGTCGAGATCACCACCAGCACCGGTGACAGCGTCATCGGCCGCAGCGGCGTGCTCGTCGAGTTCGCTCCCAACGAGCGCCACGCCGTCCACGCCCGCTCCGACGCCCGCATCTTGCTGTTGCTTACGCCCTGGCCCGGCATCGACCACCCCGGGGCGATGACGCTGGAGCAGAAGACGAATGCCGTACAGAACGCCGCTGAGCATCGAACCAGAGGCCTGAGCTCCGGCATCTAACCCACGCTGAGTGATTCCCTGTCGAGAACCTCGGACCGGCTCCGCTCACCCGCACATGGCCTTCCTGAGGCACGTCGCCGAGGTCCTGCGGGAGCGGGGTGAGTACGTCGATGGGCAGGCGCTCGTGCCCGCGCGAACGTGGGTGCGCGACGGTGGCCAGGACGCGGCGCCGGTCACCACCGACGGCCCGCACCCGCCGGCTGGTCGATGCCCGCCGCAGCGAGGCCGCCCGCCATCGGCGCGAGGAGACGACCTATGCCGAGCCGGCGCCGCCGCCGGCGACCACCGATGAAGGCGATGACACCCTCTTCCTGCTCTTCTGCTGCGCCAGCCCGGACCTCGCCCCGGCCTCCCAAGTGGCACTCACCCTGCGCGCGGTCGGCGGTCTGACCACCCGAGAGATCGCCGAGGGCGTGCGCGTCCTGCAGTCGGCGCTGGCGCTGGACCGTCCCGGCCGATACCAGGTCGAGGCCGCGATAGCCGCCCTGCACGACGACGCGGCCAGCCCGGCGGAGACCGACTGGCCGCAGATCCTCGCCTGGTACGACGACCTGGTCGCGCTCACCGACGACCCGGTTGCACCAGGACCCCGCCGCCGTGCTGGGCCGCGCGGTCGCGGTCGGCCACGCGCTCGGTGCCGGCGCGGGGCTGCGCGAGGCCGACCGGCTGCGCGAGGTGCTCGGCGACCGGCACCGGTGGCATGCGGTCCGCGGCCACCTGC
>DATCFW010000509.1:0-16746 GCA_036509295.1 Solirubrobacteraceae bacterium
ACGGCGCTGCACTTCCACTTCTTCGACGCGTTCGTGGGAGCGGGCAAGAACGGCAACGTGATCATGTACCAGCACGTCTTCTGGTTCTACTCGCACCCGGCGGTGTACATCATGATGCTGCCCGGGTTCGGGATCATCTCCGAGGTGATCGCGGTCAAGGCGCGAAAGCCGATCTTCGGCTACCGGATGATGGCGTTCTCGCTGCTGGCGATCGTGGTGCTCGGCTTCACCGTGTGGGCCCACCACATGTTCGTCTCCGGCATGGCCTCCTGGATCCGCATCCCGATGATGATCACCACCGCGATCATCGCGATCCCCACCGGAATCAAGATCTTCTCGTGGCTGGCCACGCTGTGGCGCGGGGTGCTGCATCTGGACACACCGATGCTGTTCGCGCTCGGCTTCCTCAGCACGTTCACGCTCGGCGGGATCAGCGGGGTCATGCTGGCGATGATCCCGTTCGATATCCACGTCAGCCAGACGTATTTCATCGTCGCTCACATCCACTACGTCCTGTACGGCGGCTCGCTGTTCACGATCTTCGCCGGCGTCTACTACTGGTTCCCGAAGATGACCGGGCGGATGTTCGACGACCGTCTCGGCAAGTGGCACTTCTGGATGACCTTCATCTTCTTCAACCTGACGTTCGGGCCGATGCACATCATCGGCATCCAGGGGATGCCGCGACGCGTCGCCGAGTACGCCGCGAAGTTCGCCGCCTGGAACCTGTTCATCTCGCTGTCATCGTTCGTGCTCGGGGCCAGCACCCTCATCTTCCTCTACAACATGGTCGCCAGCTGGCGGTGGGGCCCCCGGGCGACGGCGAACCCGTGGCGGGCGATGACGCTGGAGTGGCAGGTCTCCTCGCCGCCGCCGATCTTCAACTTCGACGCGATTCCGACCGTCGTCGGGGGTCCCTACGAGTACGGCGTTCCCGGCGCCGTGCACGGCATCTTCAAACCGCCCACCGAGGCCAAGCCGGTCACCGCCGGCGTGGCGGCGGGCTCGTCGCACCGAGGGGGTCATAGGTGAGAACCGTTCTCGTCGTCGCCAACGAGACGATCGGCGGCAAGCCGTTGCTCGACGCGGTCCGCCAGGAGGCGAACGAGGCGGAAACCCGATTCGTGCTGTGCGTTCCACAGACGCGGCCGCGCGCGGGGTATGTGGTCTATGACGGCTCCGTGTTTGATGCCGCCCAGACGCGCGTCGACCTGGCCGTCGGCTTCGTGCGCTCAGAGGGCCTGGACGCGATCGGCGAGGTCGGCGATCCCGACCCCTATGCGGCCACCATGGACGCGCTCCGCGAGTACAACCCGGAGAAGATCATCATCTCGACCTACCCCGAGGCGCGCTCGGGCTGGCTGCGGCGGGATCTGATTGAGCACATCCGGCAGGCATCGGGGCTGCCCGTCGAGCACGTCGTCGGCGACATCGACAGCGATGGGCTGTCCTTCCACATCACGCTCGCGGTGGCCAACCGGACGGCCAGCGGCGATGAGCTGCTCGATGCGCTCAAGGCCAAAGCCGAGGGCGAAGCCGACCGCCGTGAGCGCCTGTTCATCGTGTTGGTCCCCCAGGAGGGCGGGGGCGGCGACGCGGCCCGGCGGGCCCAGACGCGGCTGTCGCTGGTGCTCAATCGCCTCCGCGGCGCCGGGCTGACCGCGGCCGGTATGACCGGAGATCCGGATCCCTACACCGCCATCACCAACGCCCTGCAGTACTTCCGAGTCGACGACATCGTCATCTCGACGTTCGCCGAGACCAAGTCGGGCTGGCTCCGGGCCGATCTGATCGACCGGGTGCGCAGCGCCAGCGGCAAACAGGTGGAGCACATCGTGCAACCCGACCCGGTGCGCGCAGGCGCGTAGGGGTCATCCGAGGAGAACTGATGGAAGCCGCCTCGATCGCCCCTACCGGCCACGCCGAGCATCACGGACCCCCGCCGGCCCACAAGTCTTCGCGCGTCCACGCCCCGACGCTGGGCATGCTGCTGTTCATCATCTCCGAGGTGATGATCTTCGGCGCGTTCTTCACCGCGTACTTCTTTATCCGGATCGTCTCCCACGATCCATGGCCGGCTCCGGGAACCACGCTCCCGGAGGGGGTGGCCGGGGTGAACACGGCCATCCTGCTCTCCTCGTCGGTGACGCTGCACTGGGCGCTGACCTCGGTCAAGCGCGGGAATCGGTTCGGGCTCAAGGCGGGCATGGCCGCCACCTTCCTGCTCGGCGTCACCTTCCTGGCGATCCAGATCAACGAGTACGTCCACATCGGCTTCGCGCCGCACACGGCGGCTCAGGCGTCGGTTTTCTACGCGCTGACGGGCCTGCACGGCGCCCACGTCTTCATCGGCCTCTGCATTCTGCTGATGGTCACGGTCCGCGCCTTCCGGGGCCACTATTCGATCGACGCGCACGAGGGCATGGAGGTGCCGGGGATCTACTGGCACTTCGTCGACATCATGTGGGTCGTCGTCTACACGACCGTCTACGTGTTGTAGGCCAGCCGGACGCCGCCGCCCATCCGCCGTTGAAAGGTCCACCGAACCCGCTGCGCTCCGAGGCCGACGCGTTCACGTTCCTGATCTGGTTCGTGGGCGCAGTCGCGCTCATCGTGATCATCGTGCTCGTGATCGAGGCGTTGTAGCGCCGCGAGTCGCGACGTCACCGCGCTGACGCGCGCGGTGGATCACCGGCGCCGCCGGCGTGGGACCATGGCGGGAGATGCTGACGCTGCCCCTCCCCTTCGCCGACGCTCCGGTTCAGACGATCGGGTTCCCGATCCTGATCGTCCTGGCCTGGATCCCCTACCACCTGCGCGCTCGCCACCTGGCCGGTCGGCGTCGGGCCGTTCCGGGATGGCGCCGCGGCTGCTTCGCCGCCGGCCTGATCGTGCTGGAGATCGCGGTCAGCCCGCCGGTGGATCATCTCTCCGACCAGCTGCTCGTCGCCCACATGGCCGAGCACCTGCTGATCGGCGACATCGCCTCGCTGCTGCTCGTCCTCGGCGTGACCGGCCCGATGATCGCGCCCTTGCTGCGCAACCGCATGGTGGCGAGGCTGCGCGTGCTCACCCATCCGGTGGTGGCGATCGTCGTCTGGGCGGTCAACTTCTACGCCTGGCACTCGCCCTACCTCTACCAGGAGGCGCTGCGCCACGACACGTTGCACGCCCTTGAGCACGCCACCTTCTTGGCGTTCGGAATGTCGGTGTGGATGGCCCTGCTCGGCCCGCTGCCCAAACCGCGGTGGTTCGGCAACGGCGCCAAGCTGGGGTTCATCGTCGCCGTCCGGCTGATCGGCACGGTGCTCGCCAACGTTCTCGTGTTCGGCGGGAGCGTGTTCTACCCCTATTACCGCCCCGGTGACGCCCACTGGCACATCAGCCCGATCGCCGATCAGGTCGCCGCGGGCGGCCTGATGATGGTCGAGGAGAGCCTGTTGACGATCGGCCTGTTCTGCTGGCTGTTCATGCGCGTGGCCCAGCAGAACGAACAGCGCCAGGCGCTCCTGGATTTCGCCGGGCAGCACGATCTCGAGCTCGATGAGGAGCGCGCCGGGCGAGCCGTGGCGGCGGGGCGCGGCGACGAGCTGTGGGACCGGCTGCGCCAGCGCACGGGGATCGCCTCAGGCGCCGGCGACGTGCCATCCGCGTCCGCTGCGCCGGCGATAGGCGATCAGCCCACCGGGAGCGCGCCGACGACGGACCGAGCCGTCGAGCCGCGACCCGCCGCTACTTCGCGGCCGTCGAGAGGAAGTTGACCAGCGCCGTGATCTCGTTCGGCTTCAACGTCTGGGCGAAGGTGGCCGGCATGACACCGGCCTTGTAGCCGGCCGGCAGGTAGGCGTAGGGCTTGACGATCGCGGTGCGGATGCACTGCTGCAGGGTGGCGCCTCGGACCTGCTTGGACTGGGCGGTGGCGCAGTTGGCCTTGAGGTCGGTGTCGAGGTTCGGGCCGACCGTGCCGGTCGTGTGAGCGGCCCCGAGGGTGTGGCAGCTGCCGCAGCCGCCGACGCCGACGAACACCTGCAGGCCGGCGGCGGGCGTCGTACCGGCGACCCCGCCGGCGCTGGCCAGGGCGCCGGTGTCCTGTCCCGGCTTGGCCGCGACCGCTGCGACGTAGGCCGCCACGTCCTGGGCGCTCTGACCGTCGACCAGCTTCTGCGGCATCACGCCGCTCGTGTTCGGATAGCGGATCCAGTAATCGACCAGGCCCTCGATCGATGTGCTCTTGACCCCGTCGGCGCGATCCTGGTGAAACGCATCGTCGAGATTCGGCCCCGTGGTGCCGCTCGTCGCGGCGTGAGCCAGCGTGTGACAGGAGCCGCAGCTCTTCTGGAACATGATCTTGCCCTGGACGAGGTTCGCCGTCGGGTGCTTGATCGCGCAACCACCGAGCAGGACGAGCGCCAGCCCGCTCGCCAGGAGCGTGGCCAAAACCCGCGGAATGCGTGCCCGTGTCTGCAGCATTTCTCTCCGCGCGGCACTCTATAAGAGGGGCCGCCGGGCTGCGGCACGGCTCCGCCCGGGACGGCCCGCGCCGCGCCCGCCGCCGGCGGCGGGGTTGACCGGGGCCGAGATCGCCCGCTGCGTACGAGCGGCCGGTGGCATCCGACCCGCTGGTAGCATGGCCGGGAATGAGGCTGCGCCAGAGGTACCGCATGCGGACGCCGTCGACCGGCCGTCAGGTGATCATCCAGGCCGAGCCGGGGCAGATCTACCGGGACCGGGAGACCGGCGAGGAGCTCGAGGTGCTCGCCGAGCTGCTCCCGCTGGCCCCCACCACCTCCGAGCTGCCGTGGATGATCGAGAACCTGCGCTTCTGCAATTGGTGCGACCAGCTGGCTCAGAAGGACCTCAACGACTGCCCGTACTGCGGCAGGCGTATGGAGCCACTCGGCTCCTGAGGCTCTCCTGGTCGGTATGAGCACGCCCTCGACGCGCAGACCGAGGTCCCTTACGGCGATCGCGGTCTCGGTGCTTCTCCCCCTCACGCTCGCCGCGTGCGGCGGCGGTGGCTCCGGTGCGACCAACACCTCCGGGGCGCCGACGTTCACGGTGCCGACCGCCGCCCAGGCGCTCCCCGCCGCCGTGTCGTCGAGCAGCAGCTCCTCGTCGACATCCACGAGCAGCTCCTCCACCACCCCCAGCGCCGGCGCCACCACGAGCAGCGCGACCCCCAGCGCCCCGGCCGGCACCACGCCCTCGAGCGCCGGAACCGCCACCGGGACCACCCCCTCCGGCGGCGCCGGTGCCGGCACCGGCAACACGGGCGGCGGGGGCGCCGCCACCAGCACGTCGGGCAACGGCGGCGCCGGGATCGGCTCGGCGTTCTGCCAGCAGAACCCGGGCGCCTGCTGAAACGGCCGCGGGCGAGCCGAGGACCGGCTACTTTTTCGGCTTCTTGGTGGTGGTCGGCCCGCCGACGTATGTCGCCGGGTAGGACTGATTGACGATCTCGGTGGCGCTGTACTGGACCCGTGTGCCGGTGTAGTTGCACAGGTAGCTCGCGCTGGCTCCGACGGTGGTCTGCGCGGTTTGGCTCGCCGCCGCGTGGTTGCAGTTGGCCCTGCGGCTCTGACGGTAGGAGTACTTGGACGCCGTGAGGTTGTAGGAGAGGATCGGCGCCCAGGTGGGGACGGTGAGGCCGACCACCTCACCGGGCTTGACGGCGAGCGCGGTCATGGTGGTGAACGTCGGCGGCAGCGACAGGGGCTCCTGGAGCACCTGGCCCAGGAACGGGATGAGATGGTAGGTGCCGCTCTGGGAGACGACCGTGAACTTGTTGTGGGCGCCGGGCTTGAGCACGGTGAGCGCGACCTGCGGCGTACCGCCGTAGCCGACGTCAAGCGTGTGTAGATAGCCGAGCTCGGTCTTGGCGTTGGTGGAGAGCTTGGACAGTCCGACGGTGAAGGCGACGATCCAACCGGCCTTGGTGACCTTGGTCGGGTTCATGACCGAGTTGGTGTCGGCCTGAATCGCGGTGGTGCGGGTGAGGATGATGTCGCACTGCGCCGCTGAGACGCCGGTGGGGCAGCTCGGGGCGATGATCGGCGTGCTCGTCGTCTGACCGAGCTCGACGATCTGGGCCGAGGCCGCGCCGGGAGCGACGAGCCCCAGGGCGGTCAGGCCGGCGGCGATTGCGAGTGGGAAGCGTTTCATCATCCTCAGTGAACACCACCGGAGAGCGGCAGTTGCGCCCGGCTCGGAGCAACATCATCCCTGGCACCGGGCCCGGCCGCGGAGCTCGGGCCGCCCGGCCCGTGAGAGATGGTCTGGCAGCGCTAGATCTTAGTGACGTCCACCGCTTTCGGTCCCTTGGGTCCGGCCTCCTCCTCGTAGGTGACCTTGGAGCCCTCCGGGAGCGAGCGGTAGCCGTCGCCGGTGATGCCCGTGAAATGGACGAACAGATCGCGACCGCCGTCATCGGGCGTGATGAACCCGAAGCCCTTGTCGTCGCTGAACCATTTGACCGTACCCGTTGCCATGTGAATCCCCTCGGCGCGACCAGCGTTTTCACGAAGTCCGGGGCATCGACCCCGGCCGGACGCCGGAAACGTACCAGGGACCGCCAGCCAGCGGGAGATCTTTCGGGCGAGGTCCTCGGCCTCACCGCCCGTGGAAGGTGGCCCGGCCGGGTCCGTCCTGCAGGAACGAGCGCACCGCCGCCTGGAGATCCTCGGTGGCGAACAGCTCGCCGGCCACCTCGCTGACCCGCTCGTTGGCGAGCTCCACCCCGCCGTCCAGGTAGTCGCGAACGACGCGCTTGGTGGCGGCGTGAGCGAGCGTCGGCCCCTGCGCCAACTCGCGCGCCAGCTCCCGCGTGACGGCATCGAAGCCCACGTCGGGCAGCACCCGGTTGACCACGTTCCACCGCTCGAGCTCGGCGGCGGGGAACGGGCGGCCGGCCATCACCAGCTCCTTGGCGCGGCCGCTGCCGGCGCGCTCGGCGAGCCGCTGGGTCCCGCCCATCGCCGGAGTGAGCCCGATCACCCTCTCCACCAGCCCGAAGCTGGCCGACTCGGCCGCCACGATGAGGTCACAAGCGAGCGCCAGCTCAAACGCCCATGTCAGGCAGAGCCCGTGCGCGGCGAACACCGTGGGGCACGGCAGCGCGTCCACCCGGCGCGCCACCGCCACCAGCCCGGCGAACACCCCGGTGGCCTCCTGGGGGCCCGACAGCGCCGCGAACAGGGAAACGTCCACCCCGCCGCTGACGACGCGTCCCTCGGCGCGGAACAGCACCGCTCGGGGCCGATCGGCCTCGAGCCGGCTCACGGCGTCGTCGAGTCCGTCCGACAGCGCGGCGTCGAACAGATTGAGCGGCGGCGAGTCGAAGGTGACGATCGCCAACCCGTCCTCGCCGGTGAGCGAAACCGGACCGGCGGTCTGCGGGGCGCTCATCGCAGTGCGCCGGCGGTCGCGGCGAGCTCCTCGGGATCTGCGGGCGCCGGCGTCCACGGCAGCTTCAGCGGATCGTCCGCGTAGCGCGGGATCACGTGGATGTGGAAGTGGAACACCGTCTGCCAGGCGGCGGCGCCGCAGGAGTTGATCAGGTTCACCCCGTCGGCGTCCAAGCGCTCAACCGCTCGCCGCGCCAGGCGCTGGGCCGCCGTGGCGGTCGCGGCGAGATCGTCGGCGGCGATCTCCAGGAGGTTGGCGGCGTGCCGGCGGGGCACCACCAGCGCGTGACCGCGGGTGGCGGGGTTGACGTCCATGAAGGCCACCGTCCGCTCGTCCTCGTCCACGCGTTGGGATGGCAGCTCGCCAGCGATGATGCGGCAGAACAGGCAGTCGGGATCGCGATCGCTCATCGCCCGCAGCTTAGTGGTTGGTTTCGAAAGTACGTGGATGGTTGGCGAGTGGCTGGGCGTGGCTGGCGGGGGCGGCGAACCAAGTCGTACTGGTGGTCCGGCGGGTTCGCCGCCGCCCGTCAGGCGCATCCAGACGCCGCCAAACGCCGCGTAATTGCGAAACCGACCACTTAGCCCGGATCAGTGGCCGCCATCGCCCGAGGCGATCAGGTCCCGGGCCCGTTCGATCGCCTCCTCGCGCGTGGCCAGCTCGCCGCTGAAGCTGGCCGCCTCCAGCTCCGCCAGCAGCCCGCCGATGACCGGGCCGGGCCGGATTCCGAGCTCGCGCGCGAGCTCGTCTCCGCGCACCGGCGGGCGCGGCGGATCGGCGACCCAGGCGAGCGCCTCACCGATCAGCTGACGGGCCAGCTCGAGATGCTTGGTGATCGCCACCTCGGAGTTCTCACCGCGCGTCGCCAGCCGATCGGCGACGCTGAGCACCGTCACGTCCACGGCGACCGGCGCGGTGCGATGGAGATAGTCATAGACGGTCCGGCGCGCCAACGGCATCTCGTGCACGAGGAATCCGAGCCGTAGATGGTGGCGGGTGAGCGCCGCCACGTGGTCGCGCAGTCGCTCACTGGCCCGCAGCCGCCCGAGAATCGCCGACGCCAGTGTGGCGCCGGACTCGTCGTGGCCCATGAACGTGACCCGCCCCTGCGGGGTCACCGCGCGGGTCAGCGGCTTGGCGATGTCGTGCAGCAGCGCGCCGAACCGCAACGCCTGCCCGCGCGTCAGCTCGTGTGCGAGCGGCAGCTCGAGGTGGGACACGAGCGCCGCGGCGCTGGATCCGGCGAGTCGCTCGGGCTCGTCCTCGAGCGCGATCGCCGCCGCCAGCACGGCGCGGGTGTGCTCGGACACGTCGAGGTGGTGAAACCGGCTCTGGTCGACCCCGCGCAGCGCCGCCAGCTCGGGCAGGACGACATCGGTCGCTCCGATCTGGTCCATCAGCGCGAGCCCGTCGAGCGCCGCGGGCGCGCACACCACCCGTTTGACCTCCGCGAACACGCGCTCGGGCGCGACATCGGCGAGCCTCGGGGTCGCCGACCGGGCGAGGACCAGAGTCTCGGACTCGACCGAGAACGAGAGCTCGCACGCCAGACGAGCCAGCCGCAGGGTCCGCAGCGCGTCGCGCTCGAACGCCACGGCGGAGACGGCGCGCAGCCGCCGGGCGCGCAGATCCTCCAGACCCCCGAACGGGTCCACGTACTCCGCAGATCCCAGCGGCGCCGCGATCGCGTTGATCGTCAGGTCCCGGCGAGCGAGATCCTCCTCGATCGTGGCGCCGTCCAGCGGGAGCAGGTCCAACTGCCAGGAACGGTCGTGGGCGACCACCCGCCACAGTCCGAACGCCTCGGACAGCTCGAACACGAACCCGCCGGCCTCCTTCCCGAGCGAGCGGGCGACCACCTCCACGGCGCCGGCGCCGGCGATCGTGACGTCAAAGTCCGCGGTGTCGCGCCCGAGCACGCGGTCGCGAACCGCGCCGCCGACCAGCCATGCCTCGGGCGCCAGTGACGCCAGCGCGCGCAGCGGGTCGCCGCTCACGCTGATCGCCTCCGCTCGGCATCCAGCCTCGCTTGAACATCGCGGGCGCGAGTCATCCGGCTGCCAGCCCTCCGTCGTGGTGGTACTCCCGGGGCACCCGCGCCGAGATCCCACACAGCACCTCGTGATTGATCGTCCCCAGACGGTTGGCCATCTCCTCGACGGTCTGGCGCTCGGCCCCGGATCGCCCGATGAGGATGGCCGGGGCTCCCACTCGGACCGCGGGCTCCGGCGCCGAGGGGTCGGCCAGACCGACGTCCACGGTCACGTTGTCCATGCTGACGGTGCCGACCAGCGGATACCGACGGCCGCCGATGAGGACCTCGAAGTTGTTGGTCAGCCCGCGCCGGACGCCGTCGGCATATCCGATCGGCAGCGTCGCGATCCAGCTGGCGTGCTCCGCGACGAACCGCCGGCCATAGCCGGCGCTCTGTCCCGGCTCGGCGCGCTTGACGGCGGCGACGTAGGAGCTGAGCTCCAGCGCCGGCTCCAGGCCGACGTTGTCCGGATCCTCGTTCATCGGGTCACAGCCGTACAGCGCGATACCGACCCGCACCATGTCAAAGTGGCTCGCCGGCGTCCGGACGGTCGCGGCGCTGTTGGCGGCGTGCACGCGAACCCGACCCGAGCGCCGCCGCAGCTCGTCGGCGAAGGGCGCGAACGCGGCCAGCTGGGCGGCGACGAACTCCTGATCGCCGTCCGCGGTGGCGAAATGCGTCATCGCGCCGACCAGCTCCAGTTGCGGCTCACGCGCGGCCACCAGCTCGGCCACCGCGAGCGCCTCGGCGGGGTGCCGGGTCCCGAGCCGGCCCATGCCGCTGTCCAGCTTGACGTGCACGCCGACCGGAGACGGGCCACCCGCCGCGCCGGCGGCGAGCCGATCGATGAACCGCTCGCTCCACGCCACCACCTCGGCCCGCGCGGCCAGCGCCACGGGCAGCTCCTCGGCGCTGATCGCGCCCATGATGAGGATCGGGGCGGTGAGGCCGCCGGCGCGCAGCTGTGCCGCCTCGCCGACGGTCGCCACCGCCAGGCTGGTCGCGCCGCCGGCCAGCGCCGCCCGGGCGACCGGCACCGCCCCGTGGCCCGAGGCGTCGGCCTTGACGACCGCACACAACTCCGCGTCACCGACGAGGCGGGCGCGCAACGAGATGACGTTGCGCTCGATCGCCGCCAAGTTCACTCGAGCCAGCGCACGCAGCGCCACCGCTACGCTCCGCGGGCCCGCGGCAGCTGCTCGATCACGTCGCTGGCGATCACGCCCTCGGTGCCGATCGAGCGCGCGGCGAGCTGCCCCGCGCGAGCGTGCACCAGCACCCCGGCGCAGGCGGCGTGAAACGGATCCATCCGCTTGCTCAGATACGCGGCGATCACGCCGGAGAGCACGTCGCCGGTGCCCGCCGTGGCCAGCGCCGGCGCGCCGCCGCGGCTGATGGCGGCGCGGCCGTCGGGGGCGGCCACGATCGTGTCGTCGCCCTTGACCAGCACGATCGCCTGGGCCCGCACGGCGGCACGCCGGACGCAGGCGAGCCGGTGCGCGGCCACCTCCTCGCTCGGGCACTCCAGCAGGCGTCCGAGCTCGCCGGCGTGGGGGGTCAACACCGTCGCCGCCACGCGACCGGCCAGTGAGTCAAGGCGACCGGCATGCGCGTTGAGGCCATCGGCGTCGAGCACCAACGGGATCTGGACCCGGCGGGCGAGCCGGCGAGCCAGCTTCGCGGTCGCGGCGGCCCGTCCCAGTCCCGGGCCGAGCACGAGGGCGCCGGCCCGCTGTGAGCGTTCGAGTACGACGTCGAATGCCGCCGGGGTCAGCGCTCCGTCGCGGTCGGCGAGCGGCACCGACATGACCTCGAGCAGCCGCTGCTCGAAGACGAGGTTCAACGACGCCGGGATGAGCACGGTGACGTAGCCCGCGCCGGCCCGCAGCGCCGCCTCACTGGCCAGGCACGGGGCGCCGGTCAACCCGGTCGAGCCGCCGCAGACGAGCACCGCTCCGGCGGCGAACTTGGTCGAGTCGTGGCCCCGATGCGGGACCCCGTCAACGACCAACGGCTCGATCAGGCCGACGGCCGGTCGCACGGGCCCACCGGACGGGATCCCGATGTCGATCACCTCGACCTGCCCGGAATGCGTCTTGCCGGGCGAGATCCACAATCCGGGCTTGGCCGCCGCGAAGGTGGCGGTGACGTCGGCGCGGACCGCCTCGCCGACGATCTCACCGGTTGACGCGTCCACGCCGCTGGGCACGTCACAGGCGAATACCACCGCGGCGGCGCCGGCGTCGTTGATGGCGGCGATCGCCCCGCGCGCGGGGTCCCGGGGCTCTCCGGTGAAGCCGGTGCCGAGGATCGCGTCAACGATGGCTTGGGCGCCGCGCAGGGCGGCCGCCTCGAATGGACGCGACGCCGCGCCGTCGGCGCCGGCGAGCCGATCGAAGTTCGCGCGGGCATCGCCCCGCAACTCGTCGCCGCGGGCGAGCATCAACACCTCCACCTCGCGACCCCGCTCGCGCAGCAGCCGCGCGACGACGAG
This sequence comes from Solirubrobacteraceae bacterium, assembly GCA_036509295.1. Classification (GTDB taxonomy): domain Bacteria; phylum Actinomycetota; class Thermoleophilia; order Solirubrobacterales; family Solirubrobacteraceae; genus Palsa-465. The sequence continues at coordinate 11,934 of DATCFW010000509.1, forward strand.
CCCGTCACCGCCGTTGTTGCCCTTCCCGACGACGACGGCGATCCGCCCCTCGGGAACCCGGGCGCCGACGATGTCGGCCAGAGCGGCGCCGGCACGCTCCATCAACGCGATCGACGGGATCCCGCGCTCCTCGATCGCCCACGCGTCGGTGGCGCGCTGCTGCGCGGCGTCGGGCAGCGGCGCGAGCCAGTCGGGCAGCCCGACCTCGCCACCGGCCCCCCACCGCTGTTCTGACCCGTCAGTCATGAGGCGCGATGATCGCGACCGCTCCCGCCTCGGAACGCGTGTGCGTCAGCGAGATCCGGACGTACACGCCCAGCTCCTGGGCGCGCTGTGCCGCCGCGCCGTGCAGCACCACCTCCGGCGGGCCGCCGGCGGACCGCACTTCGACATCCTGGAAGCTCCACGCCTGGAGGCGCAGCGCCTTGGCGACGGCCTCCTTGGCGCAGAACCGCGCCGCCAGGTGCTGCCCCGGGCGCGCCTGGGAGGCGGCGTAGGTCCGCTCGGCGTCGGTGAACAGCCGGCCGGCGAGCCGCGGCCGGCGCTCCAGCGCCCGCTCCAGCCGCTCGATCTCCAGCAGATCGATCCCGAGTGAGAACCCACCCGCCGACGGCGCGCTCACTCGACCGTGACGGTCTTGGCCAGGTTGCGCGGCTGATCGACGTTGAGACCGCGCAAGCGGGCGATGTGGTACGCGAACAGCTGCAACGGGATGACCGCGAGCAGCGGGGCCAGCATCCAGTCGGTCCGCGGCACCCTGATCACCTCGTCGGCGTGCCCGACGATCCGGTCGTCCCCCTCCGTAGCGATGGCGATCACCCGTGCGCCGCGCGCCCGAACCTCCTGCACGTTGGAGATGACCTTCTCGAGCACCGGCGAGTCGGTGGCCACCACCACCACCGGGGTGTTCTCGTCCAGCAGCGCGATCGGGCCGTGCTTCATCTCCCCGGCGGCGTAGGCGTCGGTGGCGATGTAGGAGATCTCCTTGAGCTTGAGCGCGCCCTCCAGCGCGATCGGCAGGCCGACATGACGGCCGAGGTAGAGGAAGAACTTGGCGGTGTGGTGCCGCTTCGCGATCCCCTCGATGTTGGCGACGTCGCGCTCGAGCAGCTCGGCAATCAGGTGGGGCAGCCGCTTGAGGTCTGAGATCGGCGGCTTGAGCTGCGCTCGATCGAGCACGCCGCGGACCTCGGCCAAGCGGAGCGCCAGCAGGTACATGACGGTGATCTGGCTGACGAACGTCTTGGTGGCGGCGACGCCGATCTCCAGCCCGGCCCGGGTGTACAGCACCCCGTCGGCCTCGCGGGTCGCCTGGGCGCCCATCACGTTGGTCACCGCGAGCACCGCCGCGCCGCGCGACCGGGCGGTGCGCATCGCCGCCAGCGTGTCGGCGGTCTCGCCCGACTGGGAGATGCCGATCACCAGGTCCTCGGGGCCGACCACGGGATCGCGGTACCGGTATTCGGAGGCAATGTCCACCTCCACCGGGACGCGAGCCCAGTGCTCGATCGCGTAGCGGCCGATGAGACCGGCGTGGTACGCGGTGCCGCAGGCGACGATCACGACCCGGCGCACCCGGCGCAGCAGCGCGTCGTCGATCACGGTGACCGGCCCGTGGGTGGGTGGGGTCAGATCCCCGAGGTCGATCCCCCAGCCGCGGGCGGCGCGCTCGCCGATCGTCTCGGCGACGGCGTCGGCCTGCTCGTTGATCTCCTTGAGCATGAACGTCTCGTAGCCCTGCTTCTCGGCGGTGTCGGCGTCCCAGTCGATCTCGACGACCTCGTGCTCCACCGGCTCACCGGCCGGGGTGAAGAACTGCACGTCGTCGGCGCGCAGCACGACGAGCTCGTCGTCGTCCATGTACTGCACGCGGCGGGTCTCGCGCAGGAACGCCGGGATCGCCGAGGCGATGAACTGCTCGCCGTCGCCGCGGCCGACGATCAGCGGGCACTCCTTGCGGGCCGCGACGAGCAGCCCGGGCTCGTGCGCGGTCATCGCCACGAATGCGTAGTGGCCGCGCAGCTCCGCGTAGGCGGCACGAACCGCCTCGAACAGGTCGCCGTCGTAGTGGTGGGCGACGAGGTGGGCGATCACCTCGGCGTCGGTCTCCGAGGTGAAGACCGCGCCCTCCGGCACCAGCCGCGCCTTGAGCGCGATGTAGTTCTCGACGATGCCGTTGACGACGATGTGGACGCTGTCGGTGGTGTCGTAGTGCGGATGGGCGTTCTCCTCGGTGACGCGCCCGTGGGTGGCCCAGCGGGTGTGCCCGATACCCGTCTGGGGCGCCGGACGCTCCGCGACCGCAACGGGGGGTCCGGAATCGGCCGAGGCGGCCAGCGCCTCCTCGCGCCGGGCGATCGCGCTGCGCAGCGCGGACAGGTTCCCGACCGCGCGGACCGCGTCGACGCGGTCGTCGGCCAGCACCGAGATGCCGGCGCTGTCATACCCGCGATATTCGAGCTTCTCCAGCCCTGCGAGGAGCAGGGGCCGAACCTTCTTGGATCCGACGTAGCCGACGATTCCGCACATGGGTTGGAGTTCCTCTCGGTAGCTGCGCCGTCACGACCGGTCCCGGCACGCCCGCCTCTCCGGTCGTCCGCATCGGCAACAGGACGTACGACGATGTTAACGGGCCGCCGCGGGCCATTTCGGGCGCCCGCTGTCAGCGCGGGCAAGGAGCTAGGCGAGCCCAGGCCCGAGGATCGTCTTGACGACGTCGGCCAACCGCCCGCAGACATCGTCGGTCTCCCGCTGGCTCGGCGCTTCGACCATCACCCGGATCAACGGCTCGGTCCCCGACGCCCGGACCAGGACGCGGCCCCGGCCGGTCAGCACGGTCGTCTCGCGCTCGATCGCGGAGCCGAGCTCGGCCGCCTCCATCGTCGTGGTCAGCGAGGCTCGATCGGCGGCACGGATGTTGACGAGGCGCTGGGGCAGCTTCTCCATGGCGCCACGATCGCGCAGGTCGCGGCCGCCGAGCGCCTCGACCGTGAGCAGCGCACTGGCGATGCCGTCACCCGACGGCGCGAAGCCGAGCTCGATGATGTGCCCGGACTGCTCGCCGCCGAGCACCCAGCCGCGGCGGCGAAGCTCGTCGAGGACGTAGCGGTCACCGACGGGGGTGGTGGCGACCTCCACCCCGACCCGACGCATCGCGGTGTGGAATCCGTAGTTGGTCATGACGGTCACCGCCACGCCGCCGCCGGGGAGGCGGCCCGAGTCATGCAGGTGCAGCGCGGCGAGCGCGACCAGCTCGTCGCCATCGACCACGTCACCCGCCCCGTCCACCGCCAGCACGCGGTCGCCGTCACCGTCAAACGCGAACGCCAGCTCAAAGCCGCCTTCGCGGACGCGCTCGACCACCGCCTCGAGGTGCGTCGAGCCACAGCCGGCATTGATGTTGCGCCCGTCGGGCTCGTCGGCCATCACCTCCACGTCGGCACCGAGCCGGCGGAAGATCTCCGGCGCCGCTCTGAACGTGGCGCCGTTGGCGCAGTCGAGCAGCACCCGCCGACCGGTGAGGTCGAGGCCGCCGAACCGGGTGTGCAGCGCACGAAGGTAATCCTCGAGCGCGCCGTGGAGGCGCCGGACGCGGCCGATGCGGCCGACAGGCGACGGCGACTGGCCGAGCATGCTCTCGATCTCGTGCTCGGAGTCGTCATCGAGCTTGAACCCGTCGTGGGCGAACAGCTTGATGCCGTTGTCCTCGTAGGGATTGTGGGAGGCCGAGATGACCGCCGCGAGCGCCAGCCCGTGCTGAGTCACCAGCAGCGACGCCGCCGGCGTTGGGAGCACGCCGGCCAGCAGCGCATCGCCCCCGGCGGCGGTGACGCCCGCCGCGATCGCCGACTCGAGCATCTCACCGGACTCGCGCGTGTCGCGCACGATGAGGACCTGGACCCGCTCGCTCTGCGACCCGCGGGAGTGCGCGACGGCGGCGCGGGCCAGTCCCAGGGCCAGCTCCGCGGTCAGGAACTCCCCGGCGCAGCCCCGAACCCCGTCGGTGCCGAAAAGCTGACGGGCCACGGCCCGTTCAGCGCTTGGAGAACTGAGGCCGTTTCCGGGCCTTCTTGAGCCCGGCCTTCTTGCGTTCCTTAACGCGCGGGTCGCGCGTCAGGAAGCCACGGCGCTTGAGCTCTCCGCGCAGGTTGGGATCGGCCTCGAGCAGGGCGCGGGAGACGCCGTGTCGGAGCGCGCCGGCCTGGGCGGCCACTCCGCCGCCGTGCATCCGGGCCACGACGTCCATGCGGGACTCGTAGCCGACCGCCTCGAGCGGCTGGCGGATGACCCGTTGCAGCGTCTCCCGGGGGAAGAACACGTCGAGCGTCTTGCCGTTGATCGAATATGTGCCGGTGCCCGGCTTGAGGATGACGCGGGCGACCGCCGTCTTGCGCTTGCCGGTGGCGGTGTAGCGCGCGCCGGCGGCCAGATCGATGGCGGCGTCGGCGATCGGCTTGGACTCCGCGTCGGAATCCTCCTCCTGGGCGCGGGCGGCAGCAGCCTCGGCCTCGGCCTCGGCGGCGGCGCGAGACTCGGCGTCGAGGAAGTCGTTGGACTCCGAGACGAGGTCCGGGATTAGGTCAGCGCCGGGGATCTCGGGACGCTGGCGCGGCGCGACCTCCGCCTCGTCGGCTACCGGCTCCGCAGCGGCGGGCTCCTCGGCCACCGGCTCCGCAGCGGCGGGCTCCTCGGCCACCGTCTCCGCAGCGGCGGGCTCCTCGGCCACCGGCTCCGCAGCGGCGGGCTCCTCGGCCACCGTCTCGTCGGCGGCGGGCTCCTCGGCCGCGTCGGCGGTCTCGGGCGCAGCGGACTG
>DATCFW010000510.1:0-2739 GCA_036509295.1 Solirubrobacteraceae bacterium
AAGGCGGCATCGGAGCAGAACGTGGACGTCCGGGCCGGTGATGTCATCCTCGTCCGCAGTGGCTGGGCCCAGCGATGGGATGACCGCGAGGCGTACGTCGGCGTTGCCAGCGGCGTGCCAGGGCCGGGCGAGGCGGGCGCGCACTGGCTGGCGGCGCTCGGCCCCCGCGCCGTGGGCGCGGACTCGATCGCCTTCGAGCATCTGGCCCCCGGCGCCGGGCACGCGTTGCTCCCAGCGCACCGGGTGCTGCTCGTCGAGCATGGGATCAACATCATCGAGACGCTCGACCTCGAGGAGCTCGCCGGGGCGCAGGTCCACGAGTTCGCCTTCGTGCTCTCGCCGCTGGCCCTCGTCGGGGCGACCGGGTCCCCGGTGCGCCCGCTCGCCGTTGTCTCCGCGAATCGCCCCACCCGCCCGGACCGATGACCACGATCGCGCAACGGCTCGGGGACTTCGCGGTTACGCAGACCTACGACCGCCTTCCCGACGAGGTGCGCCACAGCGTGGGTCAGCGAACCCTCGACACGCTCGGGATCATGGTCGCCGCTACGCCGCTCGACACGAGCCGCGCCGTCCGTTCCTACGCCATGGAGCTGGGTGGACGGCCCGAGGCCCATGCGGTCGGCGTGGCCGAGCTGCTCCCGGCCGAACTCGCCGCGCTCGTCAACGGGACCCTGGCCCACTCGCTCGATTACGACGACACCCACCTGCCCTCCGTCCTGCATCCGAGCGCGTCGATCGTGCCGGCCTCGCTCGCCGTGGCGCAGGCCACTGGTCGGGACGGACGCGAGCTGACCGCGGCGATCGCCATCGGGCTTGAGATCTGCGTCCGTCTCGGTATGGCCGGATACGATCGCGAGGCCCGCAACAACACCTACTTCGACCGCGGTCAGCACGCGACGTCGATCTGCGGCACGATCGGTGCTGCCGCCAGTGCCGCCGTGCTGCTCGGGCTCAGAGCCGAGGGAGTGACGAACGCGATCGGCCTGGCGGCCAGCATGGCCGGCGGGGTGATCGAGGCCAACCGGACGGGTGGGACCGTGAAGCGGATCCACTGCGGCTGGGCGGCCCACTCGGGGATCTCCGCCGCTCGCCTGGCCGCGCACGGGATCACCGGTCCTCCCACCGTGCTCGAGGGCCGGTTCGGATTCTTCCGGGCCTTCCTGAACGGCAACTACGACGCCGAGGCGATCGACGCCGGGCTCGGCGAGCGCTGGGAGGTCCCGGGGATCTTCTTTAAGCCCTACCCGGCCAACCACTTCACCCACGCCGGTATCGACGCGGCGCTGTCGCTGCGCGAGCAGGGGGTGTCAATCGACCAGATCGACACACTCTCGCTCGGTGTGGCCGAGCCGACCGTGCGCACCATCGGCGAGCCGATCGAGGTCAAGCGCGCACCGTCGACCGGCTACCAGGCCCAGTTCAGTGGCCCCTACACGGTGGTCGCGGCGCTGCTCGGCGGCGGCGGGCTCGGACTCGGACTCGACGACTTCACCGATGCGCTGGCCACCGACGTGGCGCGCCGGCGGCACATGGCCAAGGTCACCGTCGCCGGCCGGTCCGAATGCTCGGCGATCTTCCCGAACCAATTCCCGGCCGTGTTGACCGCTCGGCTCCATGACGGCCGTGAGCTCGAGCAGGCCGTGATGAGCAACCGTGGCGGTCCTCAGCGTCCGCTCTCAGACCGCGAGCTGGAGCTCAAGTTCACCGACAACGCCGGCCGCCGGCTGCGCGACGGCGAGCTGCGTCAGGTTCAGGCCGCGGTCCTCTCGCTCGAGCGCCAGGCGGCGATTGGCCCACTTCTCGCACCCATGACTCACCTCCAGGAGGAATAGAAATGGCCCGCTTCGACACGGTCGTTAAGAACGGCCTCGTGGTGATCCCCTACGTCGGACAGCTGCAGATGGACATCGGCATCCGGGACGGACGCATTGCGGCGCTTCAGGATCAGATTCAGACCTCCGAGGCCGACGAGCTGATCGACGCCAGCGGCAAGGCGGTCCTGCCCGGCGGCGTGGACACCCACTTCCATCTCGGCATCTACCGAGACATCGCGCAGGACACCGAGTCCGAGACGACCTCCTCCGTGGTCGGCGGCGTCACGACCGTGGTCTCCTACTTCCGCACCGGTCAGCACTACCTCAACAAGACTGGGCCCTACCGCGAGATCTTCCCCGAGGTCCTGGATCGTGTGGTGGGTCACGCCAAGATCGACTACGGCTTCCACCTGGCGCCGATGACCGCCGAGCACATCTCAGAGATCCCCTGGCTCGTCTCGGAGATGGGCGTCTCGAGCTTCAAGTACTACATGTTCTACAAGGGTTTCAACCTCGCCTCCGACAGCCGCGACGCCCAGGCTTACACGATGTCCGAGGACTACGATCTCGGCCACCTGTTCGAGATCATGGAGCAGGTGGCCGAGGTCAACTCGACCACGCCGGGCCGGATCTCGGTCAGCCTGCATTGCGAGCAGGCCGAGCTGCTGCGGGTGTTCATCGAGCGGGCCAAAGCCGATCCGCGCGTCTCGGGCCTGGCCGAGTACAACGCCGCGCGCCCGCCGCACACCGAGCGCCTGTCGATCGAGGAGGCCGGGGTGCTCGCCGACGCGACCAAGGTCAACCTCAACCTGCTCCACCTCTCCAGCGAGCTCGCCCTCACAACGGCGGTCGACGTCGCGCGGAGGTATCCCGCCCTCGACGTCGTCCGTGAGACGACCCTGCACCACCTCGCCCTGGCCTG
>DATCFW010000511.1:0-15724 GCA_036509295.1 Solirubrobacteraceae bacterium
TCATCGCCTCCCACCGCACCTCGATCGGACGCTCGTCGATCACACAGCCAGATTCAACAACCGACCCCCGATCCCTGCCCATAACACGACACTAATAAAGTCGTGAGCACTTTAAGTGTCCGGCAACCCCCGAACATGACAGCCAAACATCAGAGGCCGCCCACGGCCCACGTCAACAGTCGCCTCATTCCCGTTCGTGATCAAAAGGGCTTCGAGCGATCGGGTCCGGCGCGAAGCTGATCCCCCGGCCAGCACGAGACGCCCTAGCCATGGCGCTCGGGAGCGTTCGTTTGTCGATCGTCGGTATTCGGACGCTGGAGCGTCGAACCCGCTTGTGCGCCGTCTGCCTAAATCCACAACTCGGCTACCTTCGCGGACGCATGCTGATCTGCTTGTGGGGCGGTTTCGTCGCGGCCTTGACGAGCGACGAGGCCCCCGGCGATCCAGCGGCTCGTCTGGGGCCGAGCCTGTACGGCGCTTTTCTCGCCCGTCCGGTTAGGTTAGCTATGTCCCTTGCAGACGACGGAGATCGTGGTTGTGTGATTGCTGTTGACAGCGACCGTTGGTGAGGGGCTGTTCGATTTGACGTCGGCTGGGACCGGGAGGCAGCGGCCGACTCTCCAGCCGAGTTTGGGGATCCCGCCGACCACGCGGTAGTGCCCGGGTGGCAGCGACACGGAGAAGTGACCCGATGCTCCGGGGTAGACGTAGCGCTGCGTCCCGTTAGCGCCGTAGACGACGATCGTTCCGGGCTCCGGTGTGCTTCCGGTGGCGGTGCAGCACGGCGCGACGCTTCCGTCCAAGACGCCCTCCTGGGTCGACGTGGTTGGGCGGAGATTTCTGAGTTGATAGGTGAAGGTTCCGACTGTCAGCGCACCCTGCTCTGCGAGGCCAGCGACGGCGCGGCCGCGGCCGGCCGGCCCGATGTTCGGGATGTACTCGACTGCCCCGTGGAAGGTGCCTTTGCATCGCGTTTGGAGGTCCTGTTGGACGGTGATGCGGGCGTCCTCGCTTACGTTCTGGTTGACCGTGCCGCCCGATCCGCCGCAGTTGCCAGGGTTTTGGACATGGACAAAATAGCCGCTGAAGGCGTTGCGAACAGCGACTCGCGCGGTGAACGAGACTCGCAGGACGATCGTCGGGCTCGTTCCTTCGAGGGGGATCTCGCCCGGCTTGCACACGTACCACAGTCCTCCTTGGTCGTTGCCGCAGAACGGCCCATCGCCTGGGAGTGCGCGGACCGTGATCGGCGAAGCGACGTCGGCTTGGGTCACCTTGGGGTGGGGAGGGGCGACGTAGCCGACATCGCGGCAGTGGTCGACGCGCGGCAGGGTTGGGCCGTTGTTGGTCAGCGGCGGGCCGTGGCAGGTGGGTGCGTCGCGGTAGGTGATCGTCGCGATCAGCCCGACCGGGAGGCTCATCGCGGTGCTGCTGCCGCCGCCGGCGTATCCGCATTGGGTGCCGCAGATCGCCGGGTCGACGGGCTCGACGATTAGGTACGCGCCGTCCGGACCGTGGGTGGGTGTCGTGGCGGTGCCGTGCGCGGTGCGGTAGGTGACAGAGGTAGCGTCAGGTCCGAGCAGCCCGAAGGCAACCAGTCGCTGGTTGTCGGGCTGGCAGTCGGCGGCGTGGCTCTGGGCGGTCAGGTGCGCTCTGACCTGCGCGGGCAGGTGCAGGGGGAAGCCGTGGGCGAATGTCTGGCACGGCTCGCCGGAGGCACTCGCCGGGGCGTTGGCGTACGCAACGTTGTCAAACGCGTGCTGGTGCGCGTCGCTCGGGACGCAGGTTCCGAAGCCAACATCGGAGAAGGTGAAGGGATGAAAGCGGCCGTCGTCATTGAACGAGCCGTAGCCGCCGACGGCTCCGATGCGCCCGGACTGCTCGCGGCCGACCTGAAAGCACGTCTGGTCGTCTTTCAGGCGGTAGGTCTTGATCCCCCACGCGGGACCGCTGCCCACGGGGTCAGGGACGACTGCCGCGAGCCGGACGCTTGAGGCGACCACGCCGGTCGGCCCCGACGGATTCAGGCTGCTCCCGAACGGGAGCACCGTCGGCACCCCCCCGCTGCTCGAGGGGCGGTGCCCGCCGATGCCGAGCGCGACGACGAGCACGACGAGCGCCACCGCCACGCTCAGGCCGATGGCGAGCAGACCAGACCAGCGGCCATGGCCGACCGGGTCCGGGAACCCGCGACGCCGGCGGCGACGGCGCCCACCGGTACTGGGCGACTCGACGTGGATCGCGCCGATCAGCAGCGCGCGGGCCTGGTCGGCCGCGGGCGCGGCGGCCGCGTCAAGGCCGTCGTCGAGCGCACCGCCGAAGCATCCGAGTAGCTCGTCGAGCTCGTTCATCGCTCCTCCATCCCTGTCGTAATCGGCGTGCCGAGCCCGGCCGCGACCCGGCTGCGAGCGCGGCTCAGACGAGTGCGCACGGCCGCGCTCGAGCAGCCCAGCGCCTCGGCAATCTCCTCGTGCGACAGCTCAGCCCAGGCGTGCAGCACCAGCACCTCACGCAGAGCCGGGGAGAGGCCGGCCAGCGCCAGCGCCAGCGCCGGCCCGAGCGCCTCAGCGTCTAGCCGGTCTGCAACCGCGATCGCGGGCTCATATCCGCCCAGCCCCGAAGCAGCGCGGGCGTAGGCCCGCAGTCGCCGCTCCTCGGTGCGGTGGTTCATCCGCACCAGGTTGGCGGCGATCCCGTACAGCCACGCGAGCACCGACGCTTCCTCTGCAGTGAAGCGCCCGCGGGAGCGGAACGCCTGCAAGAACGTCTCCGCCGCCAGCTCGGCCGCCAGCTCATCGCCCAGGCGGCGGCGCAGGTACCGGTATACCTCGGCGAAATGGCGGTCGAACAACAGGACAAAGCAATCCGGCTGATCGATCGAACGGCGCAGCACACTCGCGTCGGGCTCCAAGCTCATCACTGCGTACTTTGCCGCTCCCCGCGACGCGTTACACGACCCCGCTAGCGAGGTCGCCGATTGTCGGCACAGGAGTGGACGGGCCGTTGACCGGCGCCATCGTCGTCGTCAACGTGATGCAGAGGCTGCGCAGACGGCACCTCGCACGCTCCAATCTGCCCCGGCAGCTTGGCCGACAAGGTCTAGAGGCTGGGCACTGGGCGTTCGCTGAGGGTTGGGCGATTGCGACCCGCGCCTTATCGGTGCACGACGGCCGGACCGGCTGTCAGACCGTGCGGTCGTGGATCCCCTGCGGACGCGCCCGCTGTCGGGTTTAGACGCAAGCAGAAGCGGGGCGACTCGCCAACGCGCCGACCGCACGTCAGCCGCCCAGGCCGCCATCATGGGTGCCGTGGACAGAACCGCACCACCGTCGACGGTCCGCCGTGAGTTGCGGCGCGAGATCGGATTCTGCTGCCCCGTCGAGGGATGCCGGTCGCCCTACCTGACCTGGCACCACTTCGATCCCCCTTGGCACGTGCGGCAGCACCACGACCCGGCCGGCATGGTTGCGCTGTGTCTCCAGCACCACAAGGAGGCCGACGCCGGCGCGTTCACGCCCGAGCAGCTGCGTGCGTTCAAGACGATCGCGGCACGCGACCGTCCGATTGGCCGTGTCAACTGGAAGCGGGAGCACTCATCCTCCGAGCAGGAGGCGGGCTGTATGTCGGGTGCGCGGTGTTTCTCGAAATGGCGGGTCATCAGATGATCTGGCTCACGGCAGACGGCGACGGGAACCAGATGCTCAACATGGACGTGTGGGGCGCGGACGGCAAGCTCGCATTCGCGATGCGAGACAACTCCTGGACGCTGCTGACTGAGCTCGACGACGTAGAGGCGCCGCCGTCCGCGCGATCCCTTGTTCTCCGGGCTCCTCGTCAGGAAGTCCAGATCTCGGTCAAGTTCACAGCGACGACCCTCGCGACGCTGCTCTCCAGTCTGCGTGCCCAGTTCGCCAAGCCGAACCTGAGTCTTGAGGGGGAGATGGCTGCCCGCGAGCGCCGCATGCTTGCCGAGCTCGAGAAGCGCGGCGTGCCCCAGCACGTGATCGAGGCGCGGCGGCCCATGCCTCCTGTGTCGACTGTTCCGACGGCAGAGTGGATTGACCGTGTCGTCGGCTCGATTGAAGGGGTCCTGCCAGCCGGCGCTCTCGTCACCTGCACGCTGAAGGGCCAGCTCCCCGCTCCGTTTCCGGTCCGGATCACCCCGTCAAAGATCGTCCTACCGAGAAACAATCAGATTATTGGGGGCGTCATGCTCGGCGGCGGCACGGCGATCAGCCTGAACTGATGCGAAGCGCCAATCGCTCCCTGATGCATGAGCGTTGGGCGCGACGTTGTCGCATCGCGCGAGGAACCGACGTCTCGGCTTGACGGGCGGCTGGCGGTTCGATCGGCACGCAGCGGCGACCAACCACCAGCGTTCTAGGATTTCGGCGGTGCTTGAGTGGCGTCTTGTTGGAAGAGGTCTCCGAAACCCGCAGATCCTCGCCCGTGATGAACAAGGCGGGGTTCTCGCGATCAATAGGGTCCTGTCGGTGGGGCGACCGGACAAGTGGTGGTTGACCGGCCCGAATTACGGACTTGGGACCGAGCACGATTCACAGGCCGAGGCGAAAGCTGCTGCTCAGCACTGGGCTGATACCGGCGAGCGCCCCGATCAGACCAACTCGAGTCCTGAGCGGCCCAGTTGTCGATCTAACCACGCTTCGTTTTGATCGACGAGCAGGACTCCAGGGGCCCCGATTTGCAGTAGAGGTTCCGGCATTGCGACGCCGTGACGGCTGGGGCGGTCGCTCCTTACCGGCGTGCGGGTTCGCCGAAGCGCTCGCGCGCAGCCTGCTTGCTGACGCCAAGTACCCCCGCAATCTGGGTCCAGGTCCGGCCGTTGACTCGCGCTTTGATGACCTCGTCGGCCAGGCGCAGGTCGCTGGCCGCAACGGCATGGAGAGCCTCGCCGATCGCGCGCAGGTCCTCTGCGCCGGATTCGGGTGACGCGATCGTCTCGGGATCGAGCTGATCGAGCCAGGCCTCGGTATCAGCGACGGCCCTCTGGAGCTGTTCTCGGGTTCGGGGCATGGCGTTCACCTCAGGAAACGATGAAATTTGGGGCGTAATGACATTGCGTGGATCACGATCGGCTCTTCGTCAGGGTCGTCGTCGAGGACGACCACCTCCAGCAGGCGACCGGCCCGGTCTGCTCCGATGACGAGATCCCGGCCGTCGCCTGGGACGACTCGTGCAGGATGGTGAATGGCGTGCAACATGTCTTCATCGCGGATGCCGTGCTTTCGGGCGCTGTCCGCGATCTCCACCTTGACAAGGTAGCCTTGTCTGCGTCGCCCGTCAAGGTTGCCTTGTCAACGGTCGTCGCAATCACCGTTCCCCCGCGGACGAGGGCATCTCGGCGGTGGCGCTCCGCCACGATGTTGCCCTCGGAGCCTTACTACGAGCGGTCAGTCAATGACCGAGCCGGTGACTCAGGCGTCCGGTCGCGAAACCGTGACGATGTGTTCCTGCTCCAGGCGCTTGCTCGTAGGCCGGTCTCTCAGCAAGCGTTTCGGACGTTAGGGGTCACGAGTTAATTATCGCTCGGATGGATGATGTTGGGGGTAAACGGTGTAGTTCCAGTCGCCGTGGAAGCTGTGACGCTCCAAGTTGACCGCGGCGAGCTCGGCGTCGGTGACTTGGAGCTTGGTGGGGTACTCGTTCTCGTCGAGTTGGGCGTAGATCTTCAGGCCGGTGCTGGTGGTCGTGGCGCTGATCAGGTTGATGATCGCCTGGTAGCTGGTCAGCGGCTTGCCGCGCCAGTTGATCGAGATGAAGCTGAACATGCGATGCTCGATTCGGTTCCATTTCGACGTCCCGGGGGGGTAGTGCAACGCGCGGATCGGGATCCCGATCCGGTCCGCGAGCCGACCGAGTTCGAGCCTGCACAGCCGCCCGCGCGGACTGTTGGACTCACCCGAGTCAGCGGTGAGCGTGAGGATCTCCGCGTTCGGGTAGCGGACGCGTCCGAGGTGCTCCCACCAGGACGCGATCGAGTTGGCGGCGAACTGCGCGGTGTCGGCGCTGATCCCGACGCTGACCCACCCCTCGTTCGCGCCGACGTCGTAGACGCCGTACGGGGTCGCCTTCCCGCGCGCGTGACTGGGGAAGTCGTGCGTGTTGACCTCGACTGGCTGACCCTTGGGCGCCCATTCGCGCCCGCCCGCCTTGAACTCGCCGACGAGCTCCTTCTTCTTGGTGTCCGCGGAGATCACCGGCTGCCCGGCGTCGAGCGCCCCGGCGACGGTCTCGTTGATGTAGGTGAAGTGCGCGTCGCGATCGGGATGATCGGCGCCCTCCCGGGCCTTGGAGTTGCCCTGCATCGAGAAGCCCATCCCCTTCAGCAGCCGCAGCACCGTGCGATCCACCAACTCATGCCCCAGCTCGCGCAAATCCTCAGCCAGCTTGGCCGCGCTCCTGGACGTTCATCGCACCGACACCCGCTCCGGATCACCGATCGTGACCGGCTCAAGCAGCCCATCCAATGCCCTCTCCACCCCCGGATCGCGTTCTGTCACCGACGGTCGGCCCGCCCCCGGCCGCCTCACCCGCCGCGGCTCCCACGACTCACCAGCATCCAGATCGCGCTGCCCGCGGCGCACCGTCGTCTGCGCCATCCCCGTCACCCGACAGACCGCGGCGAGACCCCCACGCCCAACCGACCGTGCCTCCGACGCCGCCCACAACCGCCGCTGGCGCTCATCCAGACAGCCCTTCATCGACTTCCACCGCTCCGCAATCGCACGCTCATCGATCATGGACCGCCACTTCGACAGCGTACCCAGCCACACCTCCCACCAGAGCGCTAATTATGGCGGCACGACTTAGCTGCTCGGCCATGCTGGGGCTCTCAGCAAGCGTCAGGGCCCATCTCGGTCACTCTCGCAATCGCCCAGCAACAGGCGTTGAACACGATCGAGTTGGCGACGTCATAGGAACGACGACGGCACGGTCGGCAACGGTCCGACAGACGCCCGCTTCGCCGCTCGAGGAGCCGTAAGAGTGGGTGGCCGCTTCCGTCGGCGCTGGCTCGAAAGCGAGCATGAGCAAGTCCCGCTCCCTCATCGGCGGCGGCGGCGGCGGCGGCGAAGTCCTTTCGCTGGTAGACCAATCCGTCAATGGGCGCTCCGCTTATCGGCCACACGAGCTTGAGTTATCGGCCACACCATGGCTGAGGATTCGTTGAGAACGTTGGCGCGGCATCTGGATGTTCCGGAGCGGACGCTGCGTCGCGCCGCGTCCGACGGGTTGATTCACGGTCGTCGGGTGAGCGAACGGCGGTACAAGACGACCCTGCGGGAAGAGAGGCGTATCTGCGGGATCACTGGGCGCTGTTGCGCGCGTTGAGGGGGGCGCTTCGGACTGAGCCGAACGTGCGCCTCGCGGTGTTGTTCGGGTCTGTGGCGATCGGTGCGGAAACCGATCGGTCGGATGTTGACCTCTTTGTGGTGGTGCGTGACGGGGGCGCGGTGCCGGTTGCGGCGCTCGCGGAGCGATTGCGCGAGCGGTTGGGTCGCGATGTTCAGGTTGTGCGGGCCGAGGATGCGCTGGACATACCGGTGTTGATGATCGACATCCTGGAGCACGGCCGGGTCCTCGTTGATCGCGACAAGATCTGGCCGGGGCTGAAGGCCGCCGAGCGCGGTTGGCGTGACCGGGCGCAGGCCGCGGAGAACGTCGCGTTGGAGGATGCGATGCCCGACCTGGAGGTGGGTGGAGTGTCCTCCAGTGGCGCCCCGCCGGCGCCGCTTTGAGGGATCTGTCCGGTTCGCGCGCGAGCCCTAACAGAGCACGTCACAGCACCGCGTTGGGCACCCGTCAAACATCAACCGAGGTTGACCTTTCCCAAGCCGGAGCGCGTAGCGCGCCAGACAAACGGGCCCGCCTCGGAGACGAGTTGCTCGAACCGGCGCCAGTTGGCCATCACGACTTCGAGCTGGTTCCAAACGCTGCCGGCGTCGGCGGCGCTGAGGGCGACCATCTTCGCGCCGTGGTGCCGCACGGCGGCGATCTCCGCCGGGTGGTCCTGGATGTGGCGGTCTCGGGTGATGATCAACCATCCACGCCGAGCAACGTCAGGGATCCACACCTCATCCTTGACAGCAGGTGTGGTGACGGGACAGGCAGGACGGATGCGCCGGTGGATCGTCGCTCCCGGATCGCCGGGATAGGTCGTGTCGTAGCGCAACGCGGCGACCACCTGGCAACGCCGAGCACGTCGGCGTCGAAGTAGAAACGAACCGTCGCGGAGCGCGGCTCGGTCACGCGGCCGCAGGAGCAGACTCGTACGAGACTGCCCAGCGGACATCGGCGACATCCAGATCAAAGTCATCAGCGATCTCCGCGAGACTCGCGCCCGATTCGGCGTGCTCCCAAAGGATCTCGGTGCTGATGCCCTTGATCGCCGGCCGCCCGAACCTGGTTCCAGGATCGATCCGCACCGGCGAGTCAGGATTGTCAGCAGGTCGCCACTCGGCTGCCACATCATCGATCCAGCTGACACGGGCGAAGAACACCTGGGATGCGGGTGTCAGTACGAGTTGGCCGCGGACCTCAGCGATCAGGCAGAAGTCGGGGTCCAGTTGGGTCTCCTCCTGAGCATCCCAGACCAACTGCTTTCCTTCGCCGACGAATGGCAACGCGTGCGCCAGCGGATACGGGATTTCAAATCGCGCTCGGAGCACGTCGACGAACGCGCGGATCTCGACCATGGGTACCGGCAGGTCACGGCGGTAACCGCGCAGCAGGCCGGCTTCGACGAACTCGGCCCAGGTGACAACCCTGCCAACCCGGGGCTCGGCACGGATGACCGGCGGGTACGTTCGGCCGCGGCGCGTCCCACCGTTCAGCCAGTAATTAAGCGTTCCCTGCGCGACGCGCAGGAGTCGGGCGGCCTCGGCCTCGCTGAAGATCTCTCTGTCAAGGACGGTGACGGACATGCCACCGATGATCGCACGCCCTAGGCGCGCCGGTCGCAACGGTCGGATCCGTGCATCTCCTGATCCCTAACGTGACCCAAGGGACTGGCAGCGCGCCACGGAGGACTGACCCCGACTCGACTGCTGCTTCAGGTGCGGCGGGATTGGCAGCGGCAGTCTCCCGCACAGTTCCCCGCAGGCGACAAGTAGTCCGGTGGCGATCTGCGTCTCGCCCCAGTCGGCGGATGTGAGCGAGTTCGAGAGCACGACCTTGGGAATCTCGTTCATCGCCTTGGCGAATCGGCCGGAGGCGGTGGGCCAGTAGCTGGCCCATTGCGCATAGGCGGCGGCACCGATGAGGTGCGCGCCAGCATTGCTCACGGTCTCGAGCACCCAACTCGTGGAGTCATCGGAGCGTCCCGCCCCGAGCCAGTCGGTGCTGCCGTCGAGCGATGCGACGTACCCGTCGAGCGAGACGGACATCTTGAGGGTCAGTGAGGCCATACGCTGCTTCCTTTCCGGGATGGATGACACGAGCTGCTCGAGTCCGGGTGATTGAGATGCAGGCTCCAGACCACGGCGAAACCAATCGACTACCGGATCAATCGCCGTGCTGCCGATTTCACGCAAACTCGGCAGTCTTGCCGAGGCGCGACACGGGGTTCGAGACGGCCGCTTTCGGCCGAAGGGAGCGCAGACCCAGGCCGATCTCCCTGCTGAGACCGGGCGCGCCCGCCTCGACAGGCACCGTGGTGCACGTGGTGTGTCCGCCCTTGCCGTTTCGCGCAGCGGACAACCTTGAGGCCGCGAAGTCGGAGGCTCAGCGGCCGAGGTCTGTGCCGGTGCCGGGGCCGCTGCGCGTTCGGTCGAGGTAGCTGAGCTCGCCAGATAGCGTGGGACCGGGCGGCTGGCCCGGGTGTGGTTGTTGCACGCCGACCGGGGGTGTAACGATCGCGGCGGGGTCGGCTTCGAGTTCGAGGATGCGACGCAGGGCGGGGATGTGTTGGAGGTCCTGTTCGCGCCTGAGGGCGGCGGCCATGGCGATGAGATCGCCGGTGGAGGCGATCTCGGGGCGCAGACCGCCACCGAGGTGCTCGGTGCTCGCTCCGGCCTTGAGCGCGTCGTAGCCACGGGGGACGCCGGCGGGGGCGGCGATCAGCTTCAGCTCCCCGAACATGGTCGACAGCGTGACCACGGTCGCGGCGCGGAGGCGCTCGGGGTCGAGCACGAAGTCCGGACCGTCGACGCGGGTCGCTTGCAGCTGCCCAAGCGCGGTCCCGAGACGGAGCAGGTTCGGGGGCTGCAAGGAGGGGCAGACGTCCACGCCGCTGGTGATCTCGTCAGCTCCCCGAGCGACACGGGCAAGTCCGCCGATCAACACGCTGGTGACACCGGCCGCCTGGAGCGCGGCGAGGATCGCGCGCGGGTCAAACGGCCGGGCCGCATCAGTGGGGGTCATGGCGCTTCGGTGGTGAGGCGGTCGAGCATGTGCTGGACGCGACGTTCAGGTGAGTAGCGCTGCAGTTCAGTCAGCCGGCGGTCGTCGAGCTTGCGGTACAGCTCGAGCATCAACGGGAGGTCAAACCCGCAGGCGCGGACGATCTCCAGCAGCGTGTCGATACTCGGCGCGACCGTCCCGGTCTCCCACCGCCCGATCTGAACCTTCGCCTTCCCGCAGCGTTCCGCCAGCTGCGCCTGGCTCAAGCCCGCTCGCATCCGGGCTTCGCGGATCAGGGAGGCGCTGATGACCGTGTCGGACCGCACGACCCCAGCCTACCAACGCCATCACCAGAACCTACGGCAGATACAGATTTGTGTCCGACATCCGTAAGTGGTAGTTTGCCCGTGCAGCACAAACGAGAACGAGCGATCGATGACCGTCACGCACACCTTCTCAACAACGGCAACGCCGAGCATCGTGCGGGTTCCCGTTGGATTCCGGGTCGGTCCCATTGCGGCATCGGGTGAGGTGCTGTTGACGATCAAGGACGTCGCCGCTGCGTGCAAACTGTCAGAGACCGCGGTCCGCCGCGCGATCGCCGACGGCGAACTTCCAGCGATCAAGCTGCGCTCCCGGATGCGGATCACCCAACCGGACTTCACCGCCTGGATCACCTCCCAACGCCAGACACCCGCACGGCCGGAAGCGTGGTCGCGGCCCGTGAAGCGAGGACGATCGAGTGCGCCCGTCGGAACGTTCCGTACCCTCGCGCAAGCCGAAGCGGCCCGGGAGCAGATGCGATGAGCGTCGAGAAACTGAAGCGCGTCAGCGGCCCTGTTTGGCGTGTCCGCTGGCGCGATCCGCAAGGACACCCGCACTCTCGGGTGGTTGGCCGCAAAGCCGACGCAGAGATGCTCGACCAAGAGCTCAAGCGGGCGAAGCGCCTTGGTGGGTTGGCGCCGGTCGCCGACGCCCACGAGACCGTAGGCGAGTTCGCGAAGGTGTGGTGGGCGCGGTACGTGGTACCGAACCTCCCGCGGCACACGCAGCTCGCCTACGCCTCGATGCTCGACGTCCACGTCATCCCCCGGATCGGCGACGTCCCCCTCCGCTCCGTCAATGCCGAGATGCTCTGGAGCCTCCGGGCCGAGCTGAGCGCGGCCGGCGTCGGCGACGCCGCGACCCGCAAGGCGCTGGTCGTCATCCAGAGCATGCTGCAGCGGGCCGTCGAATGGCGTCACATCGAGTCGAACCCAGCGAAGCTCGTGCGCAAACCAAGCCAGACCCGCAGCCGTTCGGTGCGCCCGCTCTCGCCCGATCAGGTCGAAGCGATCCGCGCCCACCTGCTCGGCGAGGGGCGACACATGGACGCCACCCTCGTCGCCGTCCTCGCCTACGCCGGCCTGCGACCTGGTGAAGCTCTCGGGCTGCGTTGGCACGACATCAGGGAGCGGACGATCCTCGTCGAGCGCTCGGTCGCCTTCGGGAAGCTCAAGTCAACCAAGACGGGCAAGACGCGCACCGTGCGACTGCTCCCTGGTGTCGGGGCCGGCTTGAGGCGGACACAAAACGGACACCTCGCGGACACCGTGGGCGGCCCGTGCCGCTCTGATCAGGTCCTCGGCCGAGCGATTCTGATTCCGGTCGTGGTCGTCGAACAGGTGGGCGAAGGTGCTGAGCGCGAGGGTCGCACTGTGCCCGGCTTGCTGGGCGACCTCGACGACGGTCGCGCCCTGGGCGATCAGCAGGCTGACGTAGCTGTGTCTGAGGTCGTACGGCCGGGCGCCTGAGATACCCGCGGCGTTCGTGGCGTCGGCGAAGATCCGGCCCCGCCAGTTGTTGACCCGGTCGAGATTCCACGGAGCGCGGTCGGGTCCCGGAAACACGAGGTCGGTCGCCTCGGCCCGGTCGGTGATCACCCGCCAGGCGTGCAGCGTGTCGGCCAGTGGAGCGGAGCTGCAGGAAATCCCTGCAAACTCCCAGTGGGCGATCCAGGACTCGAACCTGGGACCTCTTCCTTATCAGAGAAGCGCTCTAACCAACTGAGCTAATCGCCCGGCGACCGCCGATTCTAACGGTGCGCAGGCGATGCGGACGGCGCCATGTCGGGCTCGAGCCCAGCCCGGGTGGTCTCGTCCGTGCGCACTAGGCTGAGGGATCAAGCCTCAGGCTCCGGGCCAGGTCCAGCGCTTCGTCGGCGGTGGCGAAATCGAGTTGGGCGTGGTAGCCGCCGCCGGTCGCGGTCACATGCACGGAGCGTCCGAGGGCGATCTCCAGCCGGTCGCCGATCTCCGCGATCGCGGCCGCCTGGTCGGGATGGACGCCCCGGGCTCGCCGGCGCTCGCGGGCGGGCGCGGCGCCGTCAGATCGGGTGTCGCGGGCCCGCTGCTCGAGCTCGCGCACCGACCACCCACCGTCGATGGCGGCGCGGGCCAGCCGGCGGCGATCGGCGTGATCGGGCGCGGTCAGGAGTGCTCGGCCGTGCCCCTCACTCAGATCCCCGGACTGGATCGCCGCGAGCGCATCGTCGGGGAGATCAAGCAGCCGGATGAGGTTGGACACCGCAACGCGGCCGCGGCCGACGCGCCGGCCCACCTCCTCCCGCGACAGGCCGAGCTCCTCGGTGAGGGCGGCGCACGCCCTGGCCTCCTCGATCGGGTTGAGGTCCTCGCGCGCCATGTTCTCGATCAGCGCCACCTCCAGCGAGCCGGAGTCGTCGTGATGGCGCACGATCGCGGGGACCGAAGCGAGCTCGGCCAGCTGCGCCGCCCGCCACCGGCGCTCGCCGGCGATCAGCTCGTAGGTACCCCCGGGGAGCGGGCGAACCAGCACCGGCTGCAGCACGCCGCGCGCCCGGATGGATTCGGCGAGCGCCACCAGCGCCGGCTCGTCGAACGTCTGGCGCGGCTGGTGCGGGTTGGGGGCGATCATGTCGGTCGGCAGGTTGCGCAGCTCCTCCGCCTCGTCCCGCGGCGCCGCCGCCAGGATCGCCGCCAGGCCCCGGCCCATCCCGCGCTGACGCTCAGCCACGGGTCCACTCCTGCACGCGTTGGTCAGCCACGGGCGGCCACCTCCTTGGCGAGCTCGAAGTAGGCATCGGCGCCGGCGCAGTGGGGGTCGTAGTGGATGACCGGCTTGCCGAAGCTGGGCGCCTCCCCGACGCGGACATTCCGCGGGATCACCGTCTCGAACACGAGCGTCGGGAAATGCCGCCGGACCTCGGCCTCCACGTCCTGGGCCAGGCGGGTGCGGCCATCGTGCATCGTGAGCAGCATCCCGGCGACGGTCAGCCTCGGGTTGAGCTCTCGCTGGACCAGTGACAGGGTGTCGAGCAGGCCGGCGAGGCCCTCGAGGGCGAAGTACTCCGCCTGCACCGGCACGATCACCCGGTCGGCGGCCACCAGCGCGTTGACGGTGAGCGGCCCGAGCGACGGCGGGCAGTCGAGCAGGATGAACGCGTAGCGGTCGCGGATCGGAGCCAGTGCCTCGCGGAGGCGGTTCTCAGAGCCCGGCATCCGCGGCAGCTCAACGGTCGCGCCGGCCAGGTCGGGCCCGGCGGGCACGACCCCGAGATGGGGGATGGTCGTCGTGACGATCGCCTCGGCCAACGGCCGCTCGCCGAGCAGCGCGTCGTAGACAGTCGGGGTGATGTGCTTATCGATGCCGAGCCCAAGCGTGGCATTGGACTGGGGGTCGATGTCGATGAGCAGCGTCTCGTACTCCGCCTCGGCGATGCAGGCGGCGAGGTTCACGGCGGTGGTGGTCTTCCCAACCCCGCCCTTCTGGTTGGCGATGGCGTAGACGGTCCCCATGCGCGCTTGAAGCTAGCGCCGTCGACGGTCAGACGGCGGGGCGGCGGGGCACGAGCTGAAGGCAAAGCGCCCGACCGCGAAGGACGAGCGGGCGGTCATGCTCCCAGGGGCCGCTTGCGGGCCATCCCCGGACGACGGGGAAACCGAGGCGGCGTCTCGCCGATCTTCACCATCGGATGGAGATGGCGATGCTGGGCGCCCGGGTACGGCTCGACACGCACCGGCGGGGCCGGTTCGAGGCCCAACTCGTCCGCCGCCCGTGCGCCCGATGCCTCGTCCTCCGGATCGCGCCGTCCCCGCCACGCGACGAGTGTTCCACCAATGCGCAGCAACGGAGCAGCGTATTCGGCCACCACCGCCAGCGGGGCCAGCGCGCGGGCGGTGACGAGGTCACACGCCCTCATCCCGGCCGCCCACTCCTCGGCGCGGGCGTTGACGACCTCGACGTTGGCAATGCGGCAGACCTCGGCGGCATGGGCGATGAACGCGCACTTGCGGGCGTTGCTCTCCACCAGCGCGACGGTGCTTTGCGGCAACGCCACGCCGAGGGGCAGGCCCGGAAACCCCGCTCCCGCACCGAGATCGGCGACCGTAACCGCACCGCGAACACACGCGAGCTCGAGCCCGACCAGCGAATCAGCCACATGGTCACGGAGGATGTCCGCCGGGTCGGTGACGGTGGTCGGCGCGGCGGGATCGCCGGCGATCAGGTCCGCCAGCGCTGTCAGTCGATCGCTCGCATCTGCACCCAGCCCAAACCGGCTCGCGATCGTCGAGACCGATATGCGACCCGATGCTTTCACGTGAAACAGCCCGGGACGCATTTCACGTGAAACAGCTCCGCACCCGTTTCATGTGAAACGGTGGCCGGCGTCAGTCGACCAGCGGCGCGACGACGAGATACCGAGCTGGCTCCTGGCCCTCGCTGTAGGTCTCGATGTCATGGCGATCCTTGAGGTGCTCGTGGATCACCTTGCGCTCAAGCGCGCTCATCGCCTCGAGCGGGACAGCCCGGCGGTTGCTGACTGCGGTCTGCGCCGCCTGATCGGCGGTCGCGCATAGCGCCTCGGCTTGCCGCTCCCGATAGCCGGCGGCATCGACGACGACCGGCTGGCGATCCGTCTCGCCGCGAGTGGCGATTCGGTAGGCGAGATGCTGGATCGCGTCGATCGTCTGACCGTGGTGCCCGATGAGCAGCCCCAGGTCGTCGCCGACGTACTCGGCGCGCAGCCCGTCGGCCTGTACGCGAACATTGACCGACGCGTCGACCCCGGCGGCGTCGGCGATCCGCTCCAGCATCTCATGGACGCGCGCGGTCGGAGTATCACCACCCGTTGCCATCACGCTACCGCCGGCGCCCGGAGCGCTTCTTCTTCTTGCGCGGAGGCTTGGGCGGAGTGCCGCGGGCCCCCGCCCTCACCGGCTCCTTCTCCTCCACCGGCTTGGCCCGCTTGATCAGGCCGCTGAGCGGGCCGCCGCCGGAGCCGTTGGGCCCCGGCGCGGTCGGCCCCCCTCCATTGCCGCCTCGCTTCGGCGGCGAACCGGAACCA
>DATCFW010000512.1:0-5684 GCA_036509295.1 Solirubrobacteraceae bacterium
GTGGCCGCCGGTGACGATCAGCTCGCTGGCCGCCGAGCCACCGTCAGCCCGGACGGAGTCGCCGTGTCGCCGGGCGAGGGCGATCCGGAACTGCGGATGGTTGGGCGACTGGGGCATCCCGATCTCCATTGGGCGGCCGAGGTCGAAGACCCGCACCCCGCCGGCGATCGCGTCGAGGATCGGATCGCTCATCCGCGGCTCGGAGCGGTCATGGCGACGAGGCGGCGGGCGCGGGCGACGACGGCGGCGTCGATCATCTGACCGTCGAGCGCGCTCGCTCCGTCGCCGTGCGCCTCGACGTGGGCGAGCACTCGTCGGGCATCGGAGAGCTCCTCGGCGCTGGGCGTGTACACCTCGTGCACGGCCGGGATCTGGCGCGGATGGATCACTGACTTGCCGAAGAACCCGAGTTCGCGCGCGGACCGGGCGCTGCGCAGCAGCCCCTGGTCATCGTCGAGCGCGGTGTGGACGCAGTCGACGGGAGCGCCGATGCCAGCCGCCCGCGAGGCGAGCACCAGCGCCCCGCGGGCGACGAGGGTCGCCGGGCCATCCGTGGCGCCCGGGGAGGCGATGTCAGCGAGGAAGTCGGTGGCGCCGAAGACGAGCCGGGCGACCCGTGGCGCGGCAGCGAGCTGCGCCGTGGCCAACGCTGCGGCGGCCGTCTCGATGCTGAGGTATAGGAGGACGGTGCCGGGCGCCATCCCCGCCGAACGCTCCAGCGTGTCCAAGGCGGCAGCGGCCGCCCGCACCTCGTCCGCGGAGCCGACCTTAGGGAGGCGGATCCCGGTCAGTCCGGGCGCGGTCACTGCGGCGAGATCATCCAGATCGGGACCGTGCGCGCCACGATTGACCCGGACGTGGAGCTCCACCGGCCCCGCCGCGCCGGGGCCGGCGATCACCGCCGCCACCTGCTCGCGCGCCGCGAGCTTGTCCTCCGGCGCTACCGAGTCCTCGAGGTCGAGGATGACGGCGTCGGCACCCGCGGCCAGCGCCTTCTCCATCACGCGCGGACGGGACCCCGGGGCGTAGAGGTAGCTGCGGATGGGCGGTGGCTCAGGCAACGATGCCCCGTTCCCGCAGGTCGGAGACGTCGAGCCCGAGCTCGTCGCGGAGGATCGCCTCGGTGTCAGCGCCGAGGGGACGCCCGGTGAACCGGATGGCGCCCGGGGTCGCGCTCATCCGGAAGAGGAGGTTCTGCATCCGCACCGGCCCGAGATCAGGGTCCTGCACTTCGGTGATCGCGTCCCGCGCGATCACCTGAGGATCGGCCATCAGATCAGCCACGTCATAGACCGGGGCGATCGCCGCCCCCGCGTCCGTGAACGCCGCGATCGCCTCGTCGCGGGTGCGCGCCCCGACCCACGCGGAGACGATGCTGTCGAGCAGCTCGACGTGCTCGGCCCGCCCGGAGCCGGTGGCGAACCACGGCTCCTCGATCAGCTCGGGACGCCCGACGAGCCGCAGGACGCGCTCGGCCACCGAGTTGGCGCTCGTCGAGACGGCGACCCACTTGCAATCGGAGGTCCGATAGGTGTTGCGCGGGGCATTGTTGACCGAGCGGTTGCCGGTCCGCCCCTGGATCTCACCGAGCTGGTCGTAGACGATCGGCTGGGGGCCGAGCACGGTGACGAGCGGCTCGAGGATCGAGAGATCGATCTCCTGTCCCGCGCCGCCACGGGCGTCACGGTGATAGATCGCCATCATCGCCGCGTTGGCGGCGGCCAGCCCGGCGATGCTGTCGGCGAGCCCGAAGGGCGGGAGGGTCGGCGGCCCATCGGCCTCGCCGGTGATAGCGGCAAAGCCGCTCATCGCCTCGGCCAGGGTGCCGAAACCGGCCCGCTCGCGGTAGGGGCCGGTCTGTCCGAAGCCGGAGATGCGGACGAGCACGAGTCCTGGGTTGACCTCCTTGAGCGCGTCGAACCCGAGTCCCCATCGCTCGAACGTCCCGGGACGGAAGCTCTCCACCACGACATCGGCTGTGGCCACGAGCCGGCGGAAGATCCCGGCTCCCTCCGGGTCGCCGAGATACAGAGCGACGCAGCGCTTGTTGCGCGAGATCATCTTCCACCACAGGGGGATCCCGTCCTTGACCCGCCCGTGGCCGCGCATGCTGTCGCCGCGCGGGTGCTCGATCTTGATCACATCGGCGCCGTAGTCACCGAGGATCTGACAGGCGAGCGGCCCGGCCAGGACCGTCGAGACGTCGAGCACGCGCAGCCCGTCCAGCGGGCCCTGCCCGGAGCTCTGTCCGCTTGCGCCCGCCGGCTCGTGGTCACTCATCGCCCGCTCCTCTCGTCACAATCTCGGTCAGAGGCATGTCGTGACCCCACCCCGCACCGATCGTCAGCCCGCCGGCTCGGGATCGAGCGGGGCCACGGTGATGGCCGTCGTCCGCACCGCGGACGTGCTCTCGTTTCTCGCCCAGGCCCCGCCCCGCCCGATCGGCGTGACTGAGATCGCCAACGGACTCGGACTGTCGAAGGCGGTCGTGTTCCGGATCCTCGCCTCGCTCCAGGACCGCGGCTACGTGGAGTTCGACGCCCGGAGCCGGCGCTACCTGCTCGGCCCGAAGTGCCTCGCCCTCGGTATGGCCTACCTGGAGCGCACCGACGACCGGCGCTCGGTCCACGATGCGCTCCTCACCCTGTCGGCCCGGAGTGAGGAGACGGCGACGATGTCGCTGCGCACGGGCTGGGAGCGGATGTACGTCGACCAGATCCTCCCGCCCCACGACATCAAGATGGTCGTCCCGATCGGCCGCCTGTTTCCGCTCCACGCGGGCGCGTCGTCCAAAGCTTTCCTCGCCTTCCTGCCCGAGGCCGAGCGCGAGCGCTTCTTCGCCGAGCACACCCACCTGACCGCCCTCACCGAGCGTACGGTCGTGAACGAGCGCGCGCTGCGAGCCGAGCTCGAGCAGATCCGCGCGGCCGGCTTCGCCTCGTCGCGCGGCGAGCGCCAGCACGGCGCGGCCTCGGTTGCCGCGCCCATCCTCGACAGCGGCGGCGTCCCGACGGCGGTGATCAGCGTGTGTGGACCGATCGAGCGCTTCGAGGCTCGCCGCCAGGACGCGGCCCGGCTGCTGCTCGAGGAGGCGGCGCTGCTCTCCCAGCAGGCCCACCGCGGCTCGCCGCTCGCCTTCTGAGCCCAGCCGCCGACCGAGACGGCCCTCGCCCCGACCGAAACGGCCGTCGCCCAATGACGCGCGCGGGCTAGCGAGCGGGTCCATCGGGGAGCGCTCCGATCACGTCCGCGGTGCTCGTCACGTCCGCGTATTTCTGGGCCATGTCGAACAGATTCACCGCGTGGACGGTCGGGCTGCGGTCATACACCGCGTCGTGAGGGACGGTGATCCGGAAGTTGAACGCGAAGCCGTCGACCACCGAGGCGCGGATGCAGCCACTCGTCGTGCAGCCGGTGACCACGAGCCAGTCGACCCCGAGATCGATCAGGTAGCTCGTCAGCGCGGTCGCGAAGAACGCACTGGGGTGGCGCTTGGGGATGAGGATCTCCCCGTGAGCCGGCGCCACCTCCTCCACGAACCGATACCCCTTCTCGGGGATGTCCATGATCGACGGCACCTTGGCGGCGAGCCGGCCCGCGTCGTAGTCCTGCTTCGGCGCGACGTGCGGGTAGAGGACCGGGTGCGACCGCTCCCGGAACGCGGCCAGGAGCGGTGCGATGTTCTGGACCGCTGCCCAGCCCACGTCGCCGCAGCTCGTCGGGTAGTCGCTGCGCACCGACTCGAAGAACGGCTTGGGCGTATCTCCGACGGTGCGGTACTGCACGTCGATGATGAGCAGGGCCGGACGGGTTCCGTTCCCCGCCGGGCGGCCGAAGCCGGCCGCCTCGTAGCGGGCCTCGTCGTCCTCGGTGATCACCCCCGACCACGGCGCGCTCATGCGCGGAGCTCGACCGAGGCGTCCCGTAGGGCTGCGGCTCCGCTCCGGTGGCGAGGCTGAAACCGGCCGCCGCCCTCCGCCACGACCTCGCGGTCGCGCATGATGAACCGTCCGCGGAGCAGGGTGTGCTCAACCACTCCGGTCAGCTCCCAGCCTTCGTAGATCGTGTACTGCGCACCGCTCCGCTGCTCCGCGGCGCGGACCGTCTGTCGGCCGTTCAGATCAACGATCGCGAAGTCAGCGTCGGCACCGATCGCGATCGCGCCCTTGCGCGGCCACAGCCCGAACGTTCGCGCGGGCGCGCAGGTCACCGTGTCGATGAGCCGGGTCAGCGAGATTCCGCGCCGGTGATACCCCTCGGATAGGAGCACCGGAAGCAGGGTCTCGAGCCCGGGGAAACCGGCGCTGGCCTTCCAGATGTCGTCGTGCTTGGCCGATCGGTGGCGGGGCACGTGGTCCGAGCCGATGACGTTAATTCGTCCGTCACCGATCGCGTGCCACAGCGCCTCGCGGTCGGCGGCCGTGCGCAGCGGTGGGTTGACCTTGGCGATCGACCCAAGCTCAGAATCGATGTCGTGGGTGAGGTAATGGGGGCAAGTCTCAAGGAAGATGTTCGGGTAGCGGTCGCGCTGGCGGGTCAGAACGTCGAGCGTCTGCGCGTTGGTGACGTGGACCGCGTACATCGACGCGCCGGCCACCGAGGCGAGGAAGGCTGCGCGCTGTTGTGCCTCGGACTCGACGAAGTCGGGCCGGACGTGATTCCAGGTGGCGAGCGGCGATAGCCCGTCGGGAATCGACTGGGCGCGAAGATTCCACACGATCTCGATGTTCTCGCCGTGCGGATTCACCATTGCCCCGGCGTCGGCCGCCGCGCGCATGAGATCGAACAGGAAGCCGTCGTCGTTGCCCGGGAGGCCGAGATAGCTCCCCTCGTCGCCGCGGAAGTTCATGAAGAACTTGAACGAGGAGACGCCGAGCTCATCGGCGTAGGTGGGCACAGCGGCAAGCTGATCGCGTGTGACGATGCAGAAGTGAAAGCCGAAGTCGATCACCCCATCGGTCTCCATCACGGCCACCGCGTCCCCGAGCACCTCGTCGTACGGGTCGGCCGTCATCAGGTAGGCGATCAGCGTGCACACGCCTCCGGCCGCGGCCGCCTCGGTCTCCTTGCGCGCGTCGCCACGCGTCTTGGGCACGGTGATGTCCTGCCCCAGATGCACGTGTGCGTCGATGATCCCCGGCAGAACGGCGAGCCCGCGCACCGAGATGTTCTCGGCCACGTCGGCTGCTGCATCGGGCGCGCACAGTCCGGCGATGGTCCCGTCGCGGACGAGCACGTCCACCTTGCTGAGGTCCTCCGCGTCCGGCAGCAGCACCTGTCCACCGCTGAGCCGCAGGTCGAACCGCTCAGTCACGAGCGCCCTCCACATTCTCCGGTGTCGCATAGCGCTCGCTCAGCTCGTCGAAGAAGGGCTTGCCGACGAGCTCCTGGCGCTGCTCCCACCCGATCATCTGCTCGAGCGCACCGATCGTCGAGCCCGTGCGCCTCAGATGCTCGAGCACCACGTGCATGCCGCGCACGGCGCCGCGGAGGGCGGCGTTGGCGTACAAGACGATCGAGAACCCGAGGGCCCCGAGCTCCTCCGCCGGAAGCTGCGGGGTGGCGCCGCCCTCGACAACGTTGACCAGCAGCGGCCCGTCGAGCCGCCGGCCGATCTCGGCCAGCTCGTCCCTCGACTCCGGGGCCTCGACGAAGATCACATCGGCGCCCGCCTCGCGGTAGCG
>DATCFW010000513.1:0-6958 GCA_036509295.1 Solirubrobacteraceae bacterium
GTCAGCGTGTGCCGGACGGGTCGTATAGAGCCCCCAACGGAACACGATGACGCCTCCGGCCGAAAATCGCGGCCCCGAACGGCACACGATCATGGCTCCCCTCAAGCGGTCGCGGCCCAGTCAGCCCACGCCCGCAGCCAGTTATCGGCCAGCGCCTCGCGGGGCCGCGTCTGCGCCAGCCGCTCCGCCGCCGCCGGGTCTACCCGCAGGCATGCCAGGTGGTCCGACCAGTAGCGGTCCCAGGCATCCTGTGCGGGCTCGCTCGGCACGGACTCTGCCAGCAGCGCGCGCCTGAGGGTCTCGTCGATCGCGGCCGCACGCAGTCGCGCGTCGGTGCTGAACCACGCGGCCCGTTCGTCGAGGTGACCGAGATGATTGATGACCGATGTCACCGCATCGTCGGCCGCCCGCGTGGTGCCTCCGGCCAGACGCTGCCGCTCCCGGACCGCTCGCTGCCAGAGCGCAGCATGCATCGGGCCCGAGCCGACCGGGGTCCTCGGCTCGCGTCCGGCCCGCGCCGCCTCCCTCATGCGGGCATTCGCCGCCAGCGAGAAGTCGGCCAGCGCGCGCCACGCCGCGACCTCCTCAGCAGGCTCGAGCACCGGCGGCGGCGTCGCGCGGCGACGTTCCCGCAGTCGCGCGAACACCTCGCCACGCGCCGCCAGCATCGGGGCAAGATCGGTCACCGTCTCGAGCCGGACCATGTCCGGGTCGGCCCCGTGCCCGTTGATCGTGACGATGACCTCGGGTGGGCCGTCGATGAGACGGGCCGCCCACATCGCCCCGTGGCGGCAGACAAGCGCTTCGTCCGCCGGCAGCGTCTCGCGGGTGTAGCGCGGCGGCTCAGCCGGCTCGTCTAGGTCCACACCGGCGTGGACGGCGACCCGCTTTCGCTCGGCGTCGATCTCGCGGAGCAGCTCCGACTCGGGATCGCGCGCCCGTCTCCCGTAGGTGAAAGACGCCGCTACCGCGGAGGTGGCAGACGCCGCACTGATCTCGGATTTCGGCGCCGCGCTGGTGACGGTCACATGCGGTCCTGTCGCCGTCTCCCAGGACCCGTACCGCTGCGCCACCAGCACCGTGAACCCGTTGGCGCTCTGATGGAAGAGGACGGCCGGCGCCAGGGTCGGCGCCGCCAGCCCGTAGACCGGGTAGTTCGGCCGCGGCACGATCGACTCGGCGTCCCGCCGGGACTGATCGCGCAGCCGCCGCACCCACTCGCGGTACTCATCATCCGAGCTCTGGGACATAGCCCAGCATTACATCTCCTCGGCGTGCACGCCAGAATTCGCTCGCCGAGATAACAGCAACAAGCTCGCGGTCGCGCTTGCCGCTAGGTCAGCCATTCGAGCAGGAGCGTGTTGAGGTATTCCGGCGCGTCGAGCGGAATCCAGTGGGTGGCGCCGGCGATCTCCTCGTAGCGCCACGGGGCTTGCACGAGCTTGCCCGACGCGCGCATCTGCTCGCCGTCCAGGTACAGGTCGCCGTCGGACCAGACGCCGAGCGTGGGCGCTGTCACCGGGGGGAGCTCCGGGCGCGGGCCGGGCGGGCGCGGCGCGAGGTTGGCGCGGTACCAGTTGAGCGACGCGGTGAGCGCGCCGGGCCGGGACAGGTTGGCGATCGCCTGGTCGATGTCCTTGTAGCCGGGCGTCAGCTCGCGGAACTCGGCCCAGCCGTCGTGCTCGAGGGTCGCCTCCGCGATCCCTTCGAACTGAAAGAACAGCTGGTACCAGGCCATCTCGCGCTGGCGTCGGGTCGCCGGCGCGAGCAGGTGCGGCACCGAGAGCGCGGTCATCGTCCGCACTCGGTCAGGGAGGAGCATGGCGGTGAGCCACGCCACCGCCGCGCCCCAGTCGTGCCCGACCACGTGCGCCTGCGGCGCCCCGCAAGCGTCGAGGATCGCCGCCACGTCGGCGACCGAGTTCGCTAGCTGGTACTGGTCTCTGCCCTCGGGGCGGGAGCTGCGGCCGAAGCCGCGCAGGTCCGGTGTGATCACCTGGAACCCGTGCGCGGCGAGGACCGGGACCTGGGCGCGCCACAGCGCGCTCGAGTCCGGCCAGCCGTGCAGCAGCAGCACCGGCGCGCCCTCGCCGTGCACCTCGACGTAGAGGTCGATCCCGTTCGCGCTCACGATCATGAACAGCATCCTTCCATCCCGGCGGCCGCCGAGCCACGCCCGCTTTCGCCGCCGCCGCTTAGGCGGTCGCGGCCCAGGCGGCCCAGGCCCGGTGGCAGTCGTCGGTGAGCGCCTCGCGAGCCGACATCATGGCGAGCGGATCGATTGGCTCCCGCTGGCGGCCAAGCCGCGTCACGTGGGCGGACCAGTAGCGTGCCCAGGCGTCCTGCGCGGGGCCGCTCGGCACGGCGTCGCCGAGCATCGCGTGCCTAATCGTCTCGTCGATCGCGGTCGCCCGCAGCCGGGGATCGGCCGTGAACCACGGTGCCTTCTCCTGGAGGAAGCCCAGGTGGTTGACCGCGACGGTCACCGCGTCGTCGGCGGCCCGCGGGTCGGTCCCGCGCAGCCGCTGATGCTCGCGGACCGCCCGCTGCCACAGCGCGTTGTGCATCGCGCCCCAATCCGGATCGCTGCGTGGCTGCTGCCGAGCCTGAAACCGGGCCCGTCTGTCGGCGCTGGACGTGAGCGTGAACTGCGCCAGCGCAAGGAGCGCGGCAACCCCCTCGGCAGGCTCGAGCTCGACCTTGGGCCGGGGCGGCGGGGGAGAGGGCCTGCGCCGGGCGCGTTCCATCATCGCCTCGAGCATCGCGGTCCGCGTTTCGATGATCGGCCGCACGTCGGCCACCGGCTCGAGCCGAACCGACTCCGGCTCCACGCCCATGCCGACGACTCGCACCACGATGCTGTCGGTGGGGGGATCGGAGGGCAGCAGCCGGGCGACCCACAGGGTCCCGGTCCGGCAGACCAGCGCCGGGCCAGCCGGGAGCGTCTCTCGAGTGACGACAAGCGGTTCTGATCGCTCCGTTTCGCCGACGCCGGCCGAGCTGGCGGCCCGGTGCAGCTCGTCTTTGACCGCGTACCGCAGCTCTGCCTCCAGACCCCCCATCTGAGTCGGATCCGAGTCGGCTTGCGTCATCGTGGTCACCGCGACATAAGGCTCTGCCGGTGATGCCGGCTGCCCATAGGTCAGCGTGACCGCCGTCCGCTCGCCGTCGGACAGCTGATACTGCGTCACGTCGGCCGGCCCGAGGGACGGTGCGGCGAGCCCGTAGATAGGGCGCCCGGGGCGCGGCGCCAGCGCCTCGGCGTCGCGACGGGCCTGCTCGCGGATCATCTGCAACCGTTCGGCGTGCTCCTCATCCGAGATTTCTCGCATACCCAAGCAGTACATCGCGCGGGCGTGCGCTGCCTAGCTCCGTGTGCAGCGCACGCCCGCGCAACGGCAGCAAGACGGTGGATCGTTGGGTACGCCCCCGCTGTACGCAACGATCCACTGTCTTCGCTAACCCCGCAGCGCGCTACGCCTTGATGGAAGCCGTGGACCGGGCAGAGTCAGCCGGGTCCGTTCGGGCGGCTGATGTGTTTTCTCCGCTCGTCGGACCGGCCGCACCGCCGGCACCGCCGTCGGCGACCGCCGCGCGGGCCGGCAGGAAGACCAACGCCACCAGCGCGGCGACGGCCACCGTGCACGCCGCCACGAACGAACCGCGGTGCAGGCCGACCATGAACGCGGAGCTGACCGCGTTGTGGGCGGCGGCCTGCAGCGGCGCCGGGAACCGCGCGGCCACGTTCATGCCCGCGACCACCGACTGCCCGGCCAGTTGCCCGGTCGAGGCGGACGCGCCGAGCGAGGTGAGGCCGTGCAGGACGTGGGAGCCGTAGGCGGAGTTGAGCACCGAGCCGACGATCGCGACGCCGAGCGTGCCGCCGACCTCGCGTGTCGTGTCGTTGACGGCGGACCCGGCCCCGGCTTTGCCCGAAGGCAGCGCGCCCATGATCGCCTCGGTCGCGGGCCCGGTGGTGAACGCGAGCCCGGCCGCCATCAGCGCCATCGCGAGCACGATGCGGCCCCAGTAGGAGGCGTCGGTGGGAGTCGTCGCCGCGTCGAGCAGCCCCGCGCTCATCAGCAGCAGCCCGGCCGCGACCACGACCTTGGTGCCGATCCGCTTCATAACCAGCATCGCCACCGGCGAGAAGCCGGCCGTGACGAACGCGAACGGCAGCGTCGCCAGCCCGGCGTGCAGCGGCGAGAACCCGCGCACGATCTGAAAGTACTGGGTGATCATGAAGATGAACCCGAACAGGCCGAAGAACGCCAACGCGATCGCACCGCTCGCGGCGGCGAACCGGGGGTTGCGGAACAATCGCACGTCCAGCATCGGGTCCGGACGCCGCGCCTGCCACCAGGCGAAGACCGCCAGCACGACCAGCGCGCCGCCGATCCCGCCGACGGTCGCGGCTGATCCCCAGCCGTGCGCCGGCGCCTCGATGATCGACCAGGTCAGCAGCGCGATCCCGACGATCGACAGCAGCGCGCCGAACGGGTCGAACCGGCCCGCGTGCGGGTCCTTGGACTCGGGCAGCAGCAGCCGCCCGCCGATGAGCGCGACGACCGCGACCGGCACCGACACGTAGAACACCGAGGACCAGGAGAAGTGCGACAGCAGCGCCCCGCCGACCACCGGGCCAATCGCGACCGCGAGCCCGGAGACCGCCGACCAGACGCCGATGGCGGTCGCCCGCTCCCTCGGGTTGGTGAACACGCTGTTCAGGATCGCCAGCGTGGCCGGGTAGACGAGCGCGGCGGCGGCGCCCATCGCGGCCCGGGCGGTGACTAGCTCGCCGGTGTTCTGGGCGAGCGCCGCGCCGACCGAGAACAGCGCGAACAGCGCCAGCCCGAGCTGCAGCAGGCGTCGCCGGCCGAGCCGGTCGCCGAGGTTGCCGCCGAGCAGCAGCAGACCGGCGAAGGAGAGGGTGTAGCCGTCGACCACCCACTGCAGGTCACCGGTCGAGGCGTGCAGGTCGCGGCTGATCGACGGCAGCGCGACGTTGACGATCGTGTTGTCCACCACCGTCAGCAGCACGCTGAGGCAGAGCACCGCCAGGATCCACCACCGGCGGCCGTTCCGGGTTTCCACGGTTTCCATCGGGCCAAGCTCCTCGATTGGATGAAGTAGTACGTCGTGCTATAACTATGTAACGCTGTTCTATAAAAGTCAAATCCGGGTCGGCCAGCCGGTCCGGTGAGAGAAGATGTTCCGCATGGATGAAACCGATGGTGTGCCCGGCTCGGTCTGCGGGCCGGCGGCGCCGGCAGCGGCGCGGCGCGGCCGGACGCCATCGGCCGACGTCGAGCGCGAGCTCCTGACGGCGGCCGAGGCGGTCCTGGTTCGCGAAGGTCCCGGCGGGCTGACCGTCCGCGCGGTCGCGACCGAGGCCGGCATCGCCCCGATGGGCGTCTACAACCGCCTCGGCGGCAAGGACGGCCTGGTCGACGCCCTGCTGATCAGGGGCTTCGACCGGCTCCGGGCTGCCTGCGATGCCACCGCCGGCCCCGACGCGACCGCCCGGTTCTTTGACGCCGGACGGCGCTACCGCGAGTTCGCGCTGGCCAACCCGCACTTCTACGCGATCATGTTCGAGGACGCGATCCCGCACGGGTTCGACAACCCGGACGTGGCCGAGCACGCCCAGGCCGCCTTCCGCGCGCTGGTCCGCGTCGTTGAGGTCACCGCCGCGGCCGGCGCCATCGCGGCCCCCGACCTGGTCGAGGTCGCCCAGCAGATCTGGTCCGCCATCCACGGCGCGGTCGCCCTGGAGCTGAAGGGCCTCATCCAAACCGAAGACCCCGCGGCCACCTACCGTGCCCTCCTCGACACGCTCTTCCAAGGCCTCGCCCCACCTCCCGCCAGATAACAGCAAGAAGCCATCGGGCGGGGGTGGGGCTCGAAACATTGGGTGTAGTTACCGTCAAATAGCAGCGGCAAGTACACCCAATGACCGGCTTCGGGGCTTGAACTTGGAGTGCGGTCCAGGGCTTAGCGTCGAGATATGACGATCGAACGGGTGAACAGACCGCTGACCGTCGGGCAACTGGCGGCGCGGGCCGGGGTCAGAGCGGACACGATCCGCTACTACGAACGGGCCGGCCTGCTGCCCGAGCCGGGCCGGACCGACGGCGACCACCGCCGATACGGCCCGGCCGACCTGGACCGAATGCTGTTTATCCGGGGCGCCCAGCGGCTCGGGCTTCGGTTGGCGGAGATCAGGGAGCTGCTCGTGGTCCGCGACACCGGCGTCTGCCCGTGCGGTCCGGCCGAGACGCTGCTGCGCGAGCACATCGGCGAGATCAACCGGGAGATCACTCGGCTCACCGCGCTCCGGGCCGAGCTCTCCGGGATGGTGGCCGGCCTGACCGCCGCGTCCGAGCCGTGCCCGGACCCCGTTCCCGGCACCTGGTGCGCGGCCGATCGTCAGGCCACCGAATCGAACGCGGGGGGAGGTGACCGGAATGTGCTCGTGCTGCGATGACCTGACCTGCGACGGCTCGTGCTGCGAGAGCGGCGACTGCTGCTGAGCTACTGATTCTCGTGAGCGCCGCGTTCCGCCCCCAAGGCGCCAGGGCGGAACGCGGCGACAGAGACATCGACCGACGTTGTGGGTGAAGGTACCCTCGTGGACCGTGCCACGCCCTGTCATCCGGATCGCCGATAGCGCTTACGGCCCGGCCATCGCTGCCCTCCGTCGCGCGTGGACCGCCGAAGAGCGCGGCGACGTCGCCGACGATGGCTTCGAAGCCCGGTTCCTCGACTGGTACGAGCGTGAATCCGCCCGCCGGGTGTGCTGGCTGGGTGAGCTCTCCGGGCAGCCGGTCGGCATGATGAACCTCTCGATCTTCGAGCGCATGCCTCGCCCCGGCCTGGACACCGACACCTGGGGATACCTCGCCAACGCGTTCGTGCTCGCGCCGTACAGGAACCAAGGTGTCGGCGGCCGGCTGCT
>DATCFW010000514.1:0-11784 GCA_036509295.1 Solirubrobacteraceae bacterium
GCTGATGCCCGCCGGCATCCAGTCCGTCCAGCTCGGCGTCTTCGCCGTCCTGTTCTTGGGCGTGGCGGTGATCGGGATCTTCGCCGGGCGCTGGCGTCGCGCGGCGTCGATGGACAACCTCGAGGAGTGGGGGCTGGGGGGACGGAGTTTCGGCGGCATCATCACCTGGTTCCTTCTCGGCGGCGATCTCTACACCGCCTACACGTTCATCGCCGTGCCCGCCCTCGTCTACGGGGCGGGACAGATCGGCTTCTTCGCCGTCCCCTACACGATCGTCATGTATCCGTTCGCCTTCGTGGTCATGCCCCGGCTGTGGTCGGTCTGCTATCGCCACCGCTACGTGACGCCCGCGGACTTCGTCGGGGGTCGCTACGGGTCGAAGCTGCTGGCCTTGGTGATCGCCGTGACCGGAATCGCGGCGATCGTCCCCTACGTCGCCCTCCAGCTCTTCGGGATCCGGGTGATCTTCGAGGCCATGGGCCTGGGCACAACCTCGCTGGGCACCAACTTCCCCTTGGTGCTGGCCGCTGTGATCCTCGCCCTCTACACCTTCAACGCCGGCCTGCGCTCCCCCGCGCTCACCGCGCTGCTGAAGGACACGCTGATCTACGTCGTGGTGATCGTGGCCGTGATCTACATCCCGATCAAGCTCGGCGGCTTCGGTTCGATCTTCCACGCGGCCAAGGCGGGGCTCGCCCACAAGCCCAAGGCCGCCTTCATCACCCCCAAAGGCATGTACAGCCCCTACGCCACGCTGGCCCTCGGCTCGGCACTGGCGCTGTTCATGTACCCGCACAACATCACGGGGGTGCTGGCCGCCAAGTCGCGCAACACGATCCGGCGCAACATGGCCGCCCTACCCGCCTATACCCTGATGCTCGGGTTCATCGCCCTGTTCGGCTACATGGCCATCGCCAAGGGCATCCACGTCAGCGACAACAACCTCGCGCTCCCGCGGCTCTTCCAGGCGGTCTTCCCCAACTGGTTCGTGGGCATCGCCTTCGCAGCGATCGGGATCGGCGCCCTGGTGCCGGCGGCGATCATGGCGATCTCCGCGGCCAACCTGTTCTCCCTCAACATCTGGAAGGCCTACATCAAGAAGGACGCCAGCCCGCGTTTTGAGACGTGGCTGGCGAAGGTCGTCGCCGTGCTGCTGGCGGGCGCCGCCCTGGTGTTCATCGTGGCCATCAAGAGCACCTTCATAATCAACTTCCAGCTCCTCGGCGGGATGTGGATCCTGCAGACGTTCCCGGCGATCGTCTTCGGCCTCTACACGCGCTGGTTTCACCGCTGGGCGCTGGTGGCCGGCTGGGCCGCCGGCATCGGCACGGGCACGGCCATGGCTGCCGCCAACGCCTTCAAGAGCTCGATCTACGCCGTCCATATCGGGGCGCTGCACTTCTCGGCCTTCGCCGGCTTGATCGCGCTGGTCGTAAACGTCCTGGTGCTGCTGATCCTCAACCCGCTGCTCAAGCTGGCGCGCGTGCCCGACGGCCACGACGAGACCACCCGCGACGACTACGAGGCCGAGCGCGACGTCGCCGAGCCCGCAGCGGACCAGGGCGACCCCCGCGAGCGGCGGATAGCACCAACACCGCATCAGCCGTCCGGGTCGCCCTGACGCACCGCCAGGCGATCCGCGAGCGCAGCGACCACAGCTCGATCAAGCCCGGCGAGGCAGCCCACCTGAGTCGGCCCCCCTGAGTCGGCCCACCTGAGTCGGCCCACTACTGCGTAGGCGTAGGCTCGACCAACGTCAACGTGCGCACGGCCTGGATGAGCGGAATCGTCTGCACAGTCCTCCGATCGCCGGATGGCACCCGCGCCGCCGATGGTGGAAGGCTTCTGTGCTCCGCGCGATACCATCGTCGGACCGATGGAGACCCGGCGCACTGTCGGGCCCCGGAGGGTCGTGGCGTGGCGCAGGCGGCTCTCGTGGGTTTCTTGGCGGTCGCCGGCGCGTCACGAACAGAGGAGCTCCACGTGCAGGTTCCAGCGGCGTTCGGATATGAGCGGGCGACGAGCGTGGGCGATGCGCTTGAGCGTCTCGAGCGGTTGGGACCCGATGCGCGCGTGATCGCTGGTGGCCACAGTCTGCTGCCGATGATGAAGCTGCGGCTGGCCGCACCTGAGTACCTGGTCGACATCAACGACCTGCGTGAGCTGGACTACATTTGCGTCAAGGGCGATGAGCTGCCGAGTACAACCGCCGCCGCTCCTCGGCCGGTGAGGGGAACTGGATGCTGCCAGCATCCACATCATCGACCTGCCTCACCGGTGACTCACCCCCCAACCCGATGGGAGAGCCTTACGTACGCCTCAGCCACGAGTCCACGAGAACAGCCAGCGGATCGGGAGGTGTGATGTCGAGCAGAGAACCGGAGGGTGGTGTCGCGCGTCTGATCGTGCGTTGCCTGAAGAACGAGGGCCTCTCTCACGTCTTTGGTATTCCGGGCGAGGAGAACATCCACCTCGTCGACGCGCTGTCGGACTCCTCGATCCGGTACGTGCTTGTGCGCCATGAGCAGGCCGCGTCGTTCATGGCCGAGGTCTACGGCCGTCTCACTGGCAACGCTGGCGTCTGCTCCGCGACGCTTGGTCCCGGCGCGATCAACCTGCTGCTGGGGGTAGCCGACGCGACCACGAACTCCACGCCGGTAGTGGCGCTGTCGGCGCAGGTCGGCATGAACCGGACGTTCAAGGAGTCCCACCAGGGCGTCGATCTGGTATCGATGTTCGAGCCGGTGACCAAGTGGTCGGCGCTGATCGCTACGCGGGACGCCGTGCCGGAGATGATCCGCAAGGCGTTCAAGCTGGCCCAGACCGAGCGCCCGGGCGCCGTCTACCTCGCGGTGCCCGAAGACGTCGAGAAGGCCGCTGCGCCGGATCGCGCCAGGCCGCTCGTGGTCAACACGCCTCGCCCGGACGAGCCGTCGGCGAGCTAGCTGAGCCGTGCGGCGGATGTACTGCGCTCGGCCCGGAACCCAGTCGTGCTCGCAGGCCACGGCGCGGCGCGCAGCGGCGCGAGCGACGCCCTGCGACGCTTCGCCGAGACGTTCGGCGTGCCGGTGGCCACGACGTTCCACGGCAAGGGGGTGTTTCCGGACGACCACCCACAGGCGCTCGGCGCCGTCGGCTTCATGCGCCACGACTACGTGAACTTCGGCTTCGACCAAGCCGACGCGATTGTCGCCGTCGGGTACGAGCTGCAGGAGTTCGACCCTGTTCGGATCAATCCGAACTGCGACAAGAAGATCATCCATATCCATCGATTCCCAGCCGAGGTCGACCTCCACTATGAGGTCGAGGTCGGTCTGCAGTCAGACATCGGCCGCACGCTGGACGCGCTGGCCGTCGAGGTTGGACGGCGCTTCGAGCCCGACATCGGCGAGCAGCGGATCCGCGCCATGATCGCGGGCGAGCTCGAGCGCGGGCGGCGAGACAGCCGGTTCCCGGTTGCGCCCGCGCGGATCGTGGCCGACACGCGAGCCGCGCTCGGGCGGCAGGACCTTGTCCTCGTCGACACCGGCGCTCTGAAGATGTGGATGGCCCGGCTTTACCCGACGTATGAGCCGAACACGTGCCTGATCTCGAACGGCCTCTCGACGATGGCTTGGACGCTGCCCGGCGCGATCGGGGCGAAGATCGCGCGTCCCGACGCCCGCGTGCTCGTCGCGACCGGCGACGGAGCGTTCATGATGAATTCGCAGGAGATCGAGACCGCGCTGCGCGAGCAGGTTCCGATCGTCGTGCTGATCTGGGTCGACGACGAGTTCGGGCTGATCAAATGGAGGATGGATCTCGAGCTAGGGCACAACGTCGACACCGCGTTCGGCAACCCCGACTTCGTCGCGTATGCCGAGAGCTTCGGCGCCCGTGGATACCACATCGACGAGCCCGACGAGTTGCTGCCCACGCTGCGCCAGGCCCTGGCCGACGAGACCGTCTCGGTGATTGCCTGCCCAGTCGATTACTCGGCGAACCTGCAGCTGACCGACGCGCTCGGCGAGTTGGACGAGTGGCGGTCGTGACCCGTGCGCGCCGGCCAGCAGTCCGACGGGCTGGTGCACCGTGGTGCCGGTCGCGGTGGCGGTGCTGCCCGTCAGCGCCGGCGAGGTGCGTGCGCGGGACGCGCGGAGGCCTCGCGGCGCTACGTCTGCAGCTGGACGATCGCCGCGACGCCCACGACCACGATCACAAGCCGGAGCACGGTCGGCGACAGGCGCCGCCCGTAGCGCGAGCCGAGCACCCCGCCGGCGATCGACCCGGCCGCGATCAGCGCCGCTGGTGCCGCGGCCACGTGCGCGGCGAGCACGAACACGATCGCCGCGACCAGGTTCACCAGCCCCGCGAGCACCACCTTGAGCGCATTGATGCGCTGCAGCTCGTCGTCTAGCGCCAGCCCCAGGATCGCCAGCAGCATGATCCCCTGGGCGGCCCCGAAGTAGCCGCCGTACACGCCGCTTACGTACACCCCCACCGCGCTGATCGCCCGGTGCCGCCGGCCGCCAGTCCCGCCGCGCGTGAGCGCCGCCGACAGCCGCGGCTGGGCGACAATCAGCGCCAGGGCGATGATGATGAACGCCGAGACGATCGTCTTGAACGCCGACGCCGGGAGCACCAGCAGCAGCACCGCGCCGGTGACGCCGCCGAGCACCGAGGCGAAGCCGAGCCCGGCGATCCGCGCGCGCTGGCCGGCGAGCTCCTTGCGGTACCCGAACGCTCCCGACGCGGAGCCGGGCACGAGTCCCACGGTGTTCGACACGTTGGCCATTACGGGCGCGTAGCCGAACGCGAGCAGCACCGGGAACGTCACGAGCGTCCCGCTCCCCACCACGGTGTTGATCGTTCCTGCGGCGACCCCCGCAGCCAGGATCGCGATTGCCTCCAGGACGCCCAATCGCATGAGGATAGTTGGTACGCGTTCAGGATCGCCGACCTGATCGGCTCGGTCGGCGTATCGTCTTTACCTTCGTGGGACGGGACGTGGAAGTGCTTGGTGTGCGAGCACTCAGGCGTCGTCGCGGCGGTTGAGGCGGTGCTCGTGCGTTGGCTTCCGAGCGTGTCCGCTGAGGACATCAGCGGTTACTATTCGATGATGAGCGTCGGTCGGTTCGATCAGCAGGGAGATCGGGTGCCTACCCCGCTGGGTGCCTGATCGGGTGCCGCTCGAGGGATGGAGGATGGGTCAGCGTCGACTGCCCAAGCCCCGCGACCTGGCGCCGCTTGTCCGTTTCAAGCGTCCGCAGCTCAATGCCAAGACGCGCCGGCTCGAAGCCGCGTTGACGATCGAGGATTTGCGTCGCATCGCCAAACGCCGGACGCCCAAAGCGGCCTTCGATTACACCGAAGGCGCGGCGGAGGCGGAGATCTCGCTGGCCCGCGCGCGGCAGGCGTTTCAGGACATCGAGTTCCATCCGCAGATCCTGCGCGACGTGTCCAGGATCGACACGAGCCTCGATGTTCTCGGCGGCCGTTGTGCGCTGCCATTTGGCATCGCGCCCACCGGCTTCACACGGATGATGCAGACCGAGGGTGAGTTCGCGGGCGCTGCGGCGGCCGGCGATGCGGGCATTCCGTTCACGTTGTCGACCATGGGCACGGCTTCGGTCGAGGATGTTGCTCGGGCTAATCCCACCGGTCGCAACTGGTTTCAGCTGTACATGTGGAAGGACCGCGATCGGTCGATGGCACTCGTCGAGCGAGCTGCCAATGCCGGCTTCGACACACTCCTCGTGACCGTCGACGTCCCAGTCGCCGGCGCGCGTCTTCGCGACCAACGCAATGGCATGACGATCCCACCGGCGCTGACGGCGAGAACGATGATCAATGCGATCCCGAGGTATGGATGGTGGATTGACTTCCTCACGACGGAGCCGCTTGCCTTCGCATCGCTCGACCGCTGGTCGGGTACCGTCGCTGAGCTGCTGGACACCATGTTCGACCCGACCGTGACGTACCATGACTTGTCCTGGATCAAGGACCAATGGCCAGGCAAGCTGGTCGTCAAGGGCATCCAGTCGGTGGAGGACGCCAAGCAAGTCGCCGAACTGGGTGTGGATGGCATCATTCTGTCCAACCACGGGGGCCGGCAGCTTGACCGCGCGCCTATCCCGTTCCATCTGCTTCCTGACGTAGTGCGCGAGGTGGGCAACGACACCGAAGTGCACCTCGACACTGGCATCATGAACGGCGCCGACGTCGTGGCCTCCCTCGCACTCGGGGCGAAGTTCACGCTCATCGGCCGGGCCTACCTGTACGGCCTGATGGCGGGTGGTCGGGAGGGCGTGGACCGCGCGATCGGGATCCTCGCCAGCCAGATCGAGCGCACGATGCGTCTGCTCGGCGTGCGGGCCATTGGCGAGCTTGACCCGTCGCACGTGACCCAGCTCGAACGACTCGTTCCGCGGGCGGACAGCAGCTATCGCCGCCGGAAATGATCGGGTTGAGTGACCGGGTTCACGTTGTCCCGGGTCAATGATTCTCCGCTGCCAAAGCTGACGGTTCGGATCAGAAGTGAATCGCCAGCCCGTCCACTGCCATTGCGGCCTCGCCGACGATCTCGGCGAGGGTAGGATGTGCGTGCACGTTCATCCCGAGTTCCTCGGGGGTGCCCTCGACCAGCTTGGCGAAGCTGCCTTCGGCGATCAGCTCGGTGACGTGGGGGCCGATTGCGTGCATGCCGAGGATGAGGTTGGTGTCGGCATCGGCGACGATCTTGAGGAAGCCGTCTGGGTCTCCTTCGATCAGCGCCTTGCCGATGGCGCGGAACGGGAACTTTGACTCCTTGGCCTGGTGGCCCTGCTCCTCGGCCTGTTGCTTGGTCAGGCCGAAGGACGCAATCTCGGGGCGGCAGAAGGTAACGCGCGGGATCAGGTTCTGGTCGATCGGCAGGGGATTCTCGCCGGCCATGTGTTCGACGGCGACGATCCCCTCATGGCCCGCCGCGTGGGCGAGCCAATAACCGCCGATCACGTCGCCGGCAGCGTACACGCCGGGTTCGGCGGTCCGGTAGAACTCGTCCACCTGGATCTGCCCGTGGTCGTCCAGCTGAACCGCGGTGGCGTCCAGGTTGAGGGCCTCGACCACGGTCCTGCGCCCGACGGCGACGAGCAGCACCTCGGCCTGGAGCGTTTCCTCGCCGTCCTTGCCCTCGACCTTGATCCTCACGCCGTCCTCGGTCTTCTCGAGGCTGGACGGATCGGCCTTCGTGCTCGTCATCACTCGGATGTCGCGTCGCTTGAAGGCCTTTTCGAGCTCGGCTGAGATCGCGGCGTCCTCGCTCGGGACGGTGCGGTCCAGGAGCTCGACCAGCGTTACATCGGTGCCGAAATCGTTATACATGCTGGCGAACTCGACGCCGACCGCTC
The DNA here is from genome assembly GCA_036509295.1 of Solirubrobacteraceae bacterium. GTDB lineage: Bacteria > Actinomycetota > Thermoleophilia > Solirubrobacterales > Solirubrobacteraceae > Palsa-465. The sequence goes on from DATCFW010000514.1 coordinate 7,371, forward strand.
CGCTGCCCAGGACGATGATCGACGCCGGGGGATCGTCGGTGCTCATGACCACGTCGTCGCTGGAGATGACCCTTCCACCATCGAGCTCGAGGCCGGGGAGGGTGGCGACGGCCGAGCCGGTGGCGAGGAGCACGTTGGCCGCCTCGCGCTCGGTCTCCTCGTCGTCCCCGTCCTGCACCTTCACTCGCTTGGGCTCGATGAAGCTCCCGGTGCCCCGGAATACCTGCACCTTGTTCTTCCGCATCAGGCCGCGGACGCCGTGGCGCAGTTGGTCGACCACCTGGTCTTTGCGTTTGGCGGCCTGGGCGTAGTCGAGTTCCACCTGGCCCACTGTGACTCCGAAGTCGCTGCCGTCCCTGGCGTCATGCAACCTCGCCGCGGTCTGCAGCAGCGCCTTGGTCGGGATGCAGCCGAGGTTTAGGCATGTCCCGCCCAGGTGCTCTCGGCGCTCGATCAGCGCGACGCTCTTTCCCAGCTGGCTCGCACGGATCGCCGGAATGTACCCCGCGTTTCCGCTGCCGATGATCACGAGATCGAACTTGTCGGCCACGTCCGCTCCTTTGCTTGGTTCCTAGACGGTCAGCAAGAGTGGCTTCTCCAGCAGCCGCTTGAGTTCCGCCAAGTAGAGCGCGTTCTCAGCGCCGTTTACGGCGCGGTGGTCGGACCCGACAGTCAGCTTCATCGTGTGCTGCGGAACGACGTTGTCCTCGGCGTCGAACCCTGGGCGCCGGATGAGGCTGCTCACCGCCACGATCGCCACCGACGGCGGGTTGACAATCGCCGTGAAGCTCTCCACGCCGTACATGCCCATGTTTGACACGGTGAACGTGCCTCCTTGGTACTCGTGCGGCTCCAGCTTGCCCTCGCGCGCTCGCGAAGCGAGCTCCTTGGCCGCGATCGAGATCCCCGACAGTGTCTTGTTGGCGACGTCCTTGATCACCGGGGTGATGAGCCCGTCCTCGAGCGCGACCGCCATCGCGAGGTCCACCGTCGCGTGCCACTCGATGCCCTCGGAGGTCCACAGCGAGTTGAGCTTCGGGAACTTGCGCAGCGCCACCGCGCACGCCTTCATGACGAAATCGTTGATCGAGAGCTTGATCCCGTCTGCTTCGAGTCCCGCGTTGAGCTGCTGGCGCAGCGCCAGCAACTCATCCACGTGGACTTCCACGGTGGCGTAGTGGTGCGGTGCCTGCTGCCAGGACTGCTGCATCCGCTCGCCAACGACCCGCTGCATCCGGGAAAGCGGCTTGAGCTCGGTCCCGGGAGCGCCGGTCGGCGCCGGACTGGCTGTCGTTGAATCGGCAGGGCGCTCCTCGACGGGGCCGCCATCGGCCGCGAGGGCGGCGCGCACGTCGCGCTCGACGATGCGACCCGCGGGGCCCGTGCCCTGGATTCCCGAAAGATCGATGTTGTGTTCCCCGGCCAGGCGACGGACGATCGGCGAAGCCCTCCCGCTTCCGTCCGCGAAGTGCTCCGCGGGCGACGGCCTGCCTTCCTCGTCCTCGGGCGCCTTGTCCTGCTGGTCCTCGGGCGCTTCGACCTTCGTCGCGGTTACCGCGCGCGCCTGATCCTCGCCGTCGCCGCGCGCGCTGTCCTCGGCCGGCTTGGCCTCGCGGCGCGGTGGCGCCTGCTCGCCCTTGCCTACGATCACGGCTATCGCCTCGCCCACCGGCACATCGTCGCCCTCGCTGGCGATGATCTCCTGGAGGATGCCGGCGTCCTCGGCGGTGAGCTCCATCGTCGCCTTGTCGGTCTCGATCTCGGCCAGGACATCGTCGATCTCGACCTTATCGCCCTCGCTTTTCAGCCACTTGGCGAGGGTTCCCTCCTCCATTCCGTCCCCCATCTTGGGCATGATCACCTCGGGCATCTTTACTTCTCCTCCCAGTAGAGAACCCGGCGAGCGGCCTTGACCACCTGCTGCTCGTTCGGGAATGCCGCGAGCTCGAGGTTCCGCGCGTAGGGCGCCGGGACTTCCGCGCCGCTGACCCGCTCCACCGGAGCATCCAGCCAGTCAAACGCCCTGTCCTGGATGATCGCCGCAACCTCGCTGGCCACCCCGAACCACCGCCATTGCTCCTGCACGGCGACCGCGCGGTGGGTCTTCTTAACCGATTCGACGATCGCATCTTCGTCCATTGGTCGCAAGCTGCGCAGGTCGATGACCTCGGCGTCGATGCCGTCGCCCGCCAGCGTCTCAGCTGCCCGTAGGCACAGCGCCACCTGGCGCCCGTAGGAGATCAGCGTGACATCGCCGCCCTCGCGGGCGATGCGAGCCTTGCCAAACGGAACCGGGTTGTCCTCCTCATCGACCTCGCCCTTGCTGCCATAGAGCGCCCCGGATTCCAGGAAGATCACGCAGTTGTCATCGCGGACCGCCGTGAGCAGCATGCCCTTCGCGTCGTTGGGGGTCACGGGAGCCACCACCTTCAAGCCGGGAAAGTGCCCATAGAAGGACTCCAGCGAATGAGTGTGCTGGGCGGAGAGCTGGGCCCCTCCGCCGTTGGGTCCGCGGATCACCAGCGGAACCTTGACCTGGCCGCCCGAGAAATAGCGGACCTTCGCAGCGTTCTGGATGATCTGATCGACCGCCAGGAACGAGAAGTTCATGGTCATCATCTCGACGATCGGCCGCAAGCCCATCATCGCCATGCCGATGGCCGCTCCCGTGAATCCACCCTCGCAGATCGGGGTGTCGATCACCCGTCTGGCGCCGTACCGCTCGAGGAGGTCGATGGTGATGAGCTGAGTGCCGCCGTAGACGCCGATGTCCTCACCGATCAGGACAACGCTCTCGTCGCGGTCCAGCTCGTGGACGATCGCCTCGCGCAGCGCCTCGCGATAGGTCTTGGTCGCGGGCATCTACTGGTGCCCCACGTCCTCGTCCGCGCCCGCGAGAAAGTCGGCATAAAGCTCCTCCTCGGCGGGCGGCTCACTGCCGGCGGCGAACTCGACCGCGGTTTGCACCTCGTTTCTGACCCCACTCCTGATCTCATCGATCATGCCCGCGTCCAGCGCCTGCGCCTCGCGCAACTTCCGTTCCAGCGTCTCGATCGGGTCGCGCTCGCGCCACTGGGCGACCTCTTCCTTGGTGCGGTACTTCGCGAAGTCGGCGGCACCGTGAGGGGCGAGCCGGTAGGTCACCGCCTCGACCGCGTAGGGCTTGCCGCTCTCGCGCACCTGCTGGGTTACCCGCGCGGCGCACTCGATCACCGCCTCGAGGTCCATCCCATCGACCTTCTCGCGCTCGATGCCGTAGGCATCGAACTTCGCCGCCAGATCAGTCATCGCCGTTGAACGCTCGACCGACGTGCCCATCGCGTACTGGTTGTTCTCGACGATGAACACCACCGGGCAGTTGCCGTCCCTGCCCCACAGCCCAGCCAGGTTGGCCGCCTCATGGAACGCGCCGGTCTGGAGCGCCCCGTCTCCGAGGTAGAGCTGGCAGATGTGGTCGGTTCCCTGGTACCGGAGGGCGTAAGCGAACCCCACGCCCAACGCGATGTGGCCACCGACGACCCCGTAGCCACCCCAAAGGCCCCGGTCGACGGCGAACAGGTGCATCGAGCCCCCCTTACCCTTACTCAGCCCAGCCCGACGGCCGTAAAGCTCAGCCATGACCGCCCGAGGATCGCACCCCAACAGCAATGCGTGGGCGTGATCACGATAGCCAGTGATCACCTTGTCCCCTTCCCAGACGTGCGCCAGGAAGCCAGCGGCCACGGCCTCCTCGCCAGTGTATAGGTGCATGTAGCCGCCAATCGCGCCCTTCCGAAACGACCGCTGACAGGACTCCTCGAACATCCGAACGAGCACCATCTGGCGGTAAACATCGACCAAGCCCTCGCGGCCGGCGCCGACTCGACCGTCGCCGGCCTCGGCGTCGGCCTGGCCGCCGGCGCGTTTTGTCTTCGCCATCAGCTCTCCTCAGCTCAACGCCCGCCCGCCGCCGACGGGTCCTCGGGCCCTCACGATGACCACGCCGTTGGACGTATACATGCCGAGCCCAGGCGGGATGGCACAACGCGGTCGTGCTCGCTGAGCTGGTGCACGATGGGTGAGCTGGCGCTCGGCGACCCGGCCGGTCGCGTCCCGACCCCGATTCCCGCACGCGACGAAACGCCCTACCGCTTGAGAGGCAGGCGCTCCGCACCCCCGCGCTCGTCGAGCTGTCATTGGGTCCCCTCGCCGGGTCGATGGAGTACCGGCCCGGCGAGTACGTGCTGCTCGAGTATGCCGACCGCCGGGTGGCGCCGAGATCCTATTCGATCGCCAACGCCCCGCGCACCGAAGGCTCGAGCTTGCTGCTCGTACGGCTGGTCGCGCGCGGGCAGCTGGCTATGACCCGGCTCCGCGAAGCCCACCGTCAGGTGGTCTTCGCGCTCGTTGGCGAGGCGGTGCTTGAGCTTGCGCC
>DATCFW010000515.1:0-3735 GCA_036509295.1 Solirubrobacteraceae bacterium
AAGGGCATCGCGATGAGGAAGTCACGGTAATTGTGCGTCGGGAAGCCCGGAATGCGGGTCGCGCTGCTCAGCGCCGAGCCATTGATCGCGAACAGGATCAGCGGAAAGACCATGGGGAAGATGATCAGACCGCGCTGACGAGTGGTGCGCACCACCGCCCGCCGAGCGATGGCCAGGGTCTGATCGACAACGATCGACACTCCGGACGGAAGCGCGGCGGGTCGCCCGGCGGCTATGTCAACTGCCACGCCGCCTCCTGCCGCGCCGGCCCGCTGGCGCGGGCGGGGCGGTCTCATCGGCATTCTCCGCGCCATCTCCCGAGCCCTCGAGCTTGCGACCGGTCTTGGCCAGGAACACGTCGTCGAGCGAGGGCTGGTGCAGCTGGAGGGTCTGGACGTGCAGGTCCGCGCGGTCGAGAATGCGGACGATCTCGGCCAGTTCGGCCTCGCCGCCCGGCAGTTGCACGGTGACGCTCCCGTTGCCGTTGCGTCGCATCTCACCGAATGCCGACAACCGCTCGGCGAGACGGCCGCCGTCATCAGGCTCGGCTGGTGTCACCTCAACGCTCGGACCGCCGATCTCAGCCTTGAGCCGAGCCGGCGTCCCCTCCGCCACGATGTGGCCGTGGTCAATGATCCCGATGCGGCCGGCGAGGACGTCGGCCTCGCGCGGTGGGCCTGCGTGGTCAGCGTGTCGCCCCCACCGGGCTGTGAGAAGTAGCTGCTTTGGGCGTAGCCGAGCCGGTCGTAGGAGTAGACGACATAGCCGGCGCTGGCCAAGGCCCGAGCCGCCGACCACGTGGACGAGAAGTCCCAGTCCTCAGTCGATGAAGCGATCCCGTGCACGAGCACGATCGCCGGTGTGGCCGAAGTGGCTGGTCCGTCGGTGACCTGCTGCCCGTAGAGGATGCTCTGGCCGCCGGCCGGATTGGTAACCGGCAGGCAGATCGAGTCGACCTTCATATCCGAGTTGAACACCATGCGCGGCGCATCGGCGGGACCGGTCACCGGAAGCACGAACGCCGCACGCGCCGTTGCCGACATCGCCATCAGGGTGACGACGGCGAGCGCGACGGCCGCTAGTCGCCACTCTGAGGGACGCAACCACGGGCGAGCGTCGGACCCGCGCCGCGGCCGGTCGAGGCTCCTTGCGCGGACCGATGACATCAGCACTCCTCCACTCGTTGCTCCTGGGGCGGTCCGCGACGCTGATCGCGTGACCAGCCCGCGTTCTACCACGTCGGCTGTCTCAATGCGCCAGAACTCTGCCATTCAGAAGCATCCGGCTCCAGCATCGGAGCCGAGGCGCGTGAAACGGCCGACGCCCCGATTGGCGCCAGACCGCGCCTGCGGGTCCGACTCGGTTCGTTCTTCGTCGCTTGACCTGAGCGATCGCCAGGCCCTCAGTTGTCGCAGAACCGTCACATTCCTTGATCTGAAGAGCGATCAGCGCAAAGGTCGGGGGCATGGCCTGGACGCTGGCAGCAAAGATCGAAGCCGAGCACCGGATGCGGGAGTTGCTGCGCTCGGAGGGGATGCCTCAGCCTGACGAGGTGGAGTACGGCTACACCTGCGTGCGCTTTCTCTTCCACGAGTCAAAGACGTGCGTTGTGATCGATCTCGATCCGTGCGACAGCCACACCGGGCCCGACCCCGGCACCGGCACCGACCCCGGCACCGGCGCCGGCTCGACACCGAGCTGAGAACCATTCCGACCTGAGGGCCCGGTGAGCCTCAGCAGTGCTCGCCGCCGACCGTGATGGCAGACTGAGCCGCGTGCCTGAGGACTCACGCGCGGGCGCCGAGTTTGTGGTGGCGCGTAACCCGCAAGCGGACAGCAAGCTCCCGTACCTCGTGCGCCTCCCTCTCGACGGCGGGCTGGTGCTGAAGGCGCGGGAGACATGGCCCTCGAGCGCGCGGGTGTACTGCCATCGCTTCGAGGAGCCGTGGCCGGCCGATGCCGAGGTGATCGAACGCGAGCCCGTGCGTCTGTGCCGCCGGCGCGGCGCCGCGGTCGATCTCGTGCTGGAGCGCGGCTCGCAGGCGCGGTCACAGTTCATCTTCACGCAGGTGCGCGGCCGCAACGCGATCTTCTGGCAGACCCAGCGGACGGCGAAATCCGCCAATCCGGGCGCCCGGGTGCCGCGCGGCCGGGCCCTCCGCGACCCTCTCGCGGTCCTGGTGGACACGCGCGAGCGGTATCCCTACCGCTTCTCAACCCTGCCCGTCGAGCGCCTGCGCGAGGCGCTGCCCGCGGGCGACTATGGGGTCCGCGACGTGAACGGCGAACTGCTGGCCGCCGTCGAACGCAAGACACTCGAGAACCTCGCGACCTCGCTCTCTGATGGCAGCCTCGCCTTCCAGATGGGACGCCTGGCGGAGTTGCCACTGGCCGCGGTGGCCGTGGAGGGCCGGTACGCGGCGCTGCTGACTCATGCGCACGCGCCGGCCGGATGGCTCGCCGATCAACTCGTCCGCCTCCAGGCCCGCTATCCGCAGGTACCCGTGGTGTTTCTCGATTCTCGCCGCCACGCGGAGGACTGGACCCATCGTTTCCTCGCCACCGCCCTCACCGACCGCCAGGCGATCACCGACACCGATCCGATTTGAGGGTCGGCGGTCGCGGCGATGCCCCCGGGCGGAGACCTGGCAACTGCTACGCAGAGCTGCTGTCCATCACACGGGCAGGGCGACGGGCCAGCACGGCGACGGACCTCCTCATCATCGCCACCGCGTGGGCGACCGGGCGAACCCTCGTCACGCTCGACGACGGCCAGGCCTCACTCGCCCGCCTCGCCGGTGTCGCCGTCCAGACCTGACTCAGGGCGCGAGCACCGCGCAGGCCAGGCCTGGAGCACCCGCAATCCGGCGATCGAGCGTGACCAGAGCGGTCCCGAGCATCTCGGCGAGCGCGACGTAGCTTGCGTCGTAGATCGAGAGGTTCCGGCGATGCTCCCAAGCCCGCGTCGCGAGCAGCTCGTATGGCCAGAACTCGATGGCGAGGTCCAGGAGATCGCCGTGAGCCTGCGCCGCCTGGTCCGAGCTGACGGTGCCGGTGAGCTCGTGCCGGCGGATGATGTTCGCCGTCTCCCAACCAGCGAGACCGGGCGCGACGAGTCGCGCCTCCTCGAGCGTCTCAGCGACCCAGGACCCATCGGCCCCTGAGTCCAGGAGCAGCGCGGTGAGCGCCGATGCGTCGCAGACGACCGGCCCAGTCACCGGCGGTCGCCGTCACGGGCCTCGAGGATCGACACCGCGTCGACACGGGAGCCGGTGGTAGTGACCCGCGCCCGCGCCCGCGCAATGACGTCGGCAACCGGCGGACGGGCCACACTCTCCACGAGCATCCCGCGCACGTACTCCTGCAGTGACTGCCCCGCCCGAGCCGCGCGAGAGGCAAGCTCGTCACGGATCTCATCGGGAACATCACGGATGGTGATCGCGACCGCCATTGCTGTCAGTATAGCTGCGCTGCAGCTGTTTTGCAGCGGCGCGGGCGGGCGCGGGCGAACCTGTGCCATCAGGCGGAGTGATTCACGCAAACTGCGACTTTCGGTCCCGTTCCGTCCGACCCGCCACCGATCCTGAGGAGGATGGGTGAGCTTTCAGGCAATGCGAGGCAGGAGTTCGAATCGTTTGCGCGCACCGCGCTTCCGTCGCTCGTGGCCGTCATCGTGCGTGTGGCTCGCAGACGCCCATCTGGAGCTCATCGCGGATCGGGAACGAGACCGGCGTG